>CAXBJE010000177.1:0-6862 GCA_963975525.1 uncultured Owenweeksia sp.
CGTTTAGCGCACTACAGGGGCCTGTGCTGCAATTACTTGCCGTCACAGTCGCCAAAGGCGCTATGTTCGTTTTCTGGGCATCTAAACCCAGCCAGCACATCAGTATGCCGATCGATAGTAATAGTCTTTTCATAGGAAATTGGTGTTTTGTGTTATAGCAAAATTTGACGGTTCAATATAGTAAATAGATTTTTTAAATGTGGCGGTTTGATTACAAGGCCTTGATAATTGAGACAGATTGGTACTCCAAGTCAATTAAAAACAGACCATCACAGAAACCTATGAATCAATAAACTATCACAAAATTTAAGGTTAAAGGAGCACGAGGGCTAGAATGCCTCACCAAATGTGAAGTAGAAATTAGAGGCTCCATCGGCAGAAATGCCATAATCAAGACGAATATTAAGTTTTTCTCGCTTGCTCAATCTAAAGCGCAATCCACCACCAAAGGTCTGCTTTGTGAGAGCTAATTGAAAATCGGCAGGAGATGGAGCTACATTACCCAACCCATAAAATAAGGTCAGCCCAAAGCGTCTGTAAAACATCCATCGGTATTCAGCTTGTAGGATAACGGCATTATGATCGCGGAAACGCCCTTCATAATAACCTCGTAAACGCTTATTGCCTCCTGCAAAAGCTAGTTGGTAAAAAGGTACTTCACCTATATTGGATTCGGCATAAGTATTTACGGCTAGTATATGTTCTTTATAAAAATTGAAGTACTTGGTAGCATCTATTGAAATCTTCAAAAATTCAAATTCACTACCAAAGGCTTTAGTGTTTGGGAGTACAACCCCTTCAACAAACCACCCCTTTGAGGCGTAAAACTGATTATCGCGCGAATCATAATTAATAACTGCCCCAAGCCCTCCGTCAGCACCTCCCCGCTTCCCAACTGTATTTGCAGTATCTAAAAGGCCATCTTCTTTTACATCAGTAATGTTAAAATTATCATACCAATAGCGAGCACCTATGTAGGTTGATGGGAAAAATTCATAAAGGAAACTTGACCTGATGCGAGGATATATCAAGTCATAGCTTTCCTCGTCTTCTGCCGGAGCTTCCGGACCAATACCATAATAGTTATAAGTGTATTTATAAAAGCCCAACTCCCCGTAAGTGAGGTATTTGTCCTTATTCCAAAACAACCGATAAGGAAGGTACAGCAGGATTTGATTTTGCAAGGTGAAAGAAGCGGCCAGTTGCAGTTGACTTGGTTTCCCAAAAGGTTCCTGGTTCCTAAACCGAAAAGAAACAACTCCAGCAGCCCCAAACCCCAAACCAGTTTCAGGAAGGTAATATACCACCGGAAGAACATTGTATTCGGGTTTGTATGGAGATTTTGCCGTATCCTGAGCTTTAATGCCTTTAGATAAAAACAAACTTAGAAATAGGAATAACAGTGGATTGTGCTTCACAGAGAGAATATACGCTATGAGAGCACCAAAGGTTTTAGGAAAATAAAAAAGCCTGACTTATGAGCCAGGCTTTTGATGTGATCGCGATAGGATTCGAACCTATGACCGTCTGCTTAGAAGGCAGATGCTCTATCCAGCTGAGCTACGCGACCTCGTTTTTGAGGGGTGCAAATATAAAGTACTTTTTAAAAAATACGTAGTCTAAAAAACAATTATAAAAGTTGTTCCCACTCCTTCTTCACTTTCTACTCGAATCTCTCCACCCATTGACTCTATTTGTGTTTTTGTCATAAATAGTCCGAACCCCTTTCCAGGCACATCTCGGTGAAATGTTTTATGCAACCCAAACATGTTTTGCCCGTGCCACTTCAGGTTTATGCCCCTTCCATTATCAGACATTTTCAAAGCTTTCCGGCCCTTGATATTCTCCGTGGAAATATCAATTATTGGTTTTCTCTTGGGGTCATGGTATTTTATAGCATTGCTTAATAGATTAAACACAACGCTCTCTAAATACAGGCGATTATACTCAATTGTATCCCATGCCCGTGTATCTACATTAATAGCAGCATTGGCTTCTAAAATTTTTTCAGTTAAAATGTCCTTGCTTTTATCAATGGCTTTGCTCAGTTTCAGGTTTTCAACAGTAAGCTCACCCTGATCCAGCACACTTACAGTCTCCAGCAAGTCTTCCGTAAGACTGTTCAGAGTTTTAGTGGAAATGACCAGCTTCTCTGTTATTTCCTGCCTCTCCTCATTTGTGAGATTCATTTGATCTTGAGATAGAAAATCCACCAACAGGGTTAACCCTGATATTGGACTACGGATATTATGGGAAATGATATGGCTAAACTCTTTTAGCTGTGTATTACGTCTGGTTAATTCCATAACTGTATTCTCCAGCTTGTACCTATCGGTATTTAAGGCATATTGTGATTTAATGAGCTCATCATTAAGGTTATTAATCTCAGCATACATTTTTTGCTCCCGCAGCTTTCTGTAGGTTAGCATAATTGCGCCTACAATCAATACCAATATCAAAAACAGTAACAGCATCTGATCCTCAAATGCAAGCCCTCCCAAAATTCCATTGTTTGAAAGTGGGATATGGGAGATAAGAATTAACTCTGACTGTTCAGGTTTACTAAAGCTAATGTCATCAAGAGATTTCTTTTCTATAAGCCTATTTGCCAGACTAAGCTTTTTATACACGTATACACCATTGTCATACCGTACATGTCCTGCTGTGTTTTCCTTTATAGCACCCCACAGGGCAGGTAGTGTATCTTCTAATGAAGATGAAAGTGACAGATCCTTAAACCTGTAATTTACCTCGTTTCCTTGCTTAAAAACCCCCTCTCCTTTGTAATTGAGTAATATCACCTGAGCAGTATCAGCTATTTGAGCTGTTGATAGTGCCGCCATTAGGTTTTCAACAGATATGTTGGTTACAAAAAATCCAATTCTCTTATTGTTCTCGTCATTGGTAATAACACTAATAATCCGGGCAACGGCATGGTACGGTATATCAAGACTGTCATACTCTCTGTTCAACTCAATAGGCGAAACATAAACTTCATCCGGCTTAAGCGTCATTGCCGTCTTAATATAGCTTCTTCGGTTTTTGTCCTGAAGATTTTGGTTGCTCACTACTTCAATGGAATCTTTAAACCCATTAATGCGCATGACCTCAACGCCAGTAGTATCAATCACTCTTACCTGTTCGAAGTATCTGTGAACCCGGGCAAACTGCATCAAATCATCTAAGACTTTTGCCCTATTAGCACTATCCGTAAGATTTAAATGTAACAAGCTACTTTTACTCATGTACCTGTTATTGGCAATAAGCGGAGAAACAATATTCAGGATGTTTGTTTGTCTGACTTCAATTTGAGCTTGGCCATGGATTACAGCAGTTTCCAATTGATGCTTCGTTTCTACCACTCCAATAACATAAAAAACCAATGCCAGCAGTAGCAGCATTGGTAAAAAGAATCGGGCAAAAACTTTAATCATTTGAAACTTAGATTTTAATAAAGATTTTCTTTACAAGAAGTGTCTAATGTAAGATTATTTCTAAATTCACCAGCTCAACATTTCAACCATTTATCTGTACTTCAATCTATGAAAACCGAAACAATTTGCGTGGTAGACGATGACCTTGTATACCAGTTTACGGCCAAAAAAATCCTTAATAAACTGGATACTGTAAAAGACGTTCTTACCTTCTCCGATGGTGAACAGGCCTACAACTACCTCAAAGAGCATCTTAAATTTGAAGATAAACTTCCGGGACTTATTTTTCTGGATATAAATATGCCCTATATGGATGGTTGGACTTTCTTGAATATTTTTAAGGAAATAAAACCACACTTAGCTAAAAACGTAACTATCTATATGGTGAGCTCTTCTCCGGAGCGAAAAGATATTGACCGTGCGAAACAAATATCTGAGGTTACCGATTACATCGTAAAACCAATCACCAGAGACATTTTTATGGAAAAAATCAACTCCTATTTACAGAATTGATCTCCATGCTAAAAGCCGATTCATTGTACATGTAATGTGCTCATAGAACAATAACTGCACAACGTTTTCCGCTTTATACTAAACCATTAGCTATGAAGCGGACGATACAAATACTGGCACTAAGCTACGCCTTTGCTGTGTCAGGGCAAACTCAACTCGGACTTCGCACATCTAACTATAGTGGTGTAAACTCAGTTTTACTTAATCCTTCAAGCTTCCACAACTCACCACTTAAATGGGATGTAAACTTGTTAAGTGCAGGAGTATTTGCATATAATCAATACGCCTACGTTGAAAACGCCAGTGTATTGGATGTTATTAAGTACCGGGGATCTTTAATTTCATCCCAGTCATTGGGAGAAGGTGAAAGCCGGGAACAAAATTCGCTTTACTATAACTTCTTCAACCACAACCGCCCTTTTACAAGTTCCATCAATGCCTTTGTTACCGGGCCCTCTGTACAGTTCAGGTGGAAGGATTTTACTTTTGGAGTTTTCACCAACAGTCGACTAGCTTTCAGCTCCACCAAATTGGATTCTGACCTCGACTACTTTTCCCTTGATCAATGGGCCATAGGTGAATCAAAAGAAATTAACCCCTTTGTAATTGCAGGTATGGCCTGGGGAGAAGTTGGTGTTAATATGGCAACCACGCTTCGCAAAAATCTACATTCAGAAATAACAGCCGGTGTAAACCTTAAGTACCTTATGGGAATGGAGGGGTTCTACATTCAAAACCGCCATCGCACCACCATAACCAGTTTAGACGATACTACGCTAATTAATGGTGGCCCCATTGAGTACGGCTTTACTCCTGCGTTTGCAGGATCAGCACCAACAAAAAATGGAAATGGTGCAAGTGCCGATATTGGTTTTAACATCATCAAAAGAGCACACAACGGCAAACCCTATCATTGGAAACTTGGTTTATCAGTGGTAGACCTTGGATTCATCCACTTCAATAAGGGAAGTCAAAAACACTCGTTCGACCAATCTGATGTATATGATTTGGACAATGCCAGTATAAGTGGCAATGGACTTGGAGAGTTATCTCAAAACCTTAGTGAGGAAGCATTTGGTGACGCCAGCCAAAGTTTGGTAGCTAATGATTTTACAATTCTTACTCCCTCAGCTCTCAGTCTGCAATTTGATTATTCCATTACCAAAAAATGGTTTGCAAATGCTACGGTAAACCGGAGGTTTAACTTGCACCAAGTGGTGGTAGACCGCGAGAACCTATGGTCCGTATCTGCACGCTATGAAACTAAATGGTTTGAATTTGGAGTTCCTGTGGTTTTATATGATGATAAGCACCTAAGAGTTGGCACATTTGTGAGGTTATGGATGCTAACCGTTGGATCGGACCACATTAACAGTATCTTTTTAAAACAACGTTATTTGGCTGGTAGCGATATTTATTTCGCTCTCCGAATTAATTCCCTGTCTAATCCATTTACCAAGCGAGCACGTGGCCGAAAAGGCTTAAGAAACACAGAAGACTGCTATTTCTAAAAACAAAAAGAGCGACCAGTTGGCCGCTCTTTTTTATTGTCATCTGAAATTGGCTATCCACCAAAGTCATCAAAAGATACATTTTCCGGTGGTACACCCCAGTCATCGCACATACCTAATACGGCCTGGTTCATCATGGGTGGTCCACAAAAATAGAATTCAATTTCTTCAGGAGCTTCGTGCTTGCTCAGGTATTGCTCAATAACCTGGCTGTGCACAAAACCTACAAAACCATCTCCTTCCTCATCATGAATATCCTTCTTTTCCTTCCAGTTATCCTCAGGTTTAGCATCAGATAATACCATGTAGAATTTAAAGTTCGGGAAGTTTTGTTCGATTTCACGGAAATAGTGAATGTAGAACAACTCTGCCTTAGAGCGACCTCCATACCAGTAAGATACTTTTCTACCAGTTTTAATGGTTTTAAAAAGTTCATAAATATGAGAGCGCATTGGAGCCATACCAGCACCACCACCTATGTAAAGCATTTCTGCACCAGTATCCTTAATAAAGAATTCTCCGTAAGGTCCAGAAATGGTACACTTATCACCTGGCTTGAGGTTAAAGATGTAAGAGGATGCAATACCAGGGTTTATATCCGCCCAGGTATTCTTAGCCCTATCCCATGGTGGAGCGGCCACACGTACGTTCAGCATAATGTTTCTTCCCTCAGCAGGGTAAGAAGCCATAGAATAGGCACGCACCACTTCCTCGTCATTCTTCATTACCAAATGACGTAAGGCAAATGGTCCTTCGGACCAATCTTTTTCAAATTTATCAGGTTCTCCCGGGTGATCCTTAGGATGAGCCTTGATATCCATGTCAGAGAACTTAACCTCACATGGTGGTATTTTAATCTGAATATATCCACCAGCCTCGTAATGCATTTCCTCAGGAATTTCAACTACAACCTCCTTAATATAAGTAGCCACGTTGTAGTTAGAAACAACTGTAGCCTCCCACTCCTTGATTCCAAAAATCTCTTCAGGAATACCAACTTTCATGTCTTGCTTTACCTTAACCTGGCAACCAAGCCTCCAGTTGTCCTGAGCTTCCTTACGGGTAAAATATCCAACTTCCGTTGGAAGAATATCTCCACCACCTTCAAAAACCTGACACTTACACATAGCGCAAGTACCACCACCACCACAAGCCGATGGAAGGAAGATTTTTTCATTTGATAAAGTGCTAAGCAATGTTGATCCTGATTCTACCTCACGCTTTTCTCCATTTATCTCTAGGGTAACCGGACCTGAAGGCGCCAGTTTTGCCTTAGCACCCAAAAGGATAGATACAAGCAGGAATATGATTATAAAGAATACAACTATACTGGTAATGATAATTGTAGAAGTTGCTAATAATACCATCTTACGTCTGTCTTAAATGTCTTTAATTACAACTTGA
>CAXBJE010000178.1:0-6830 GCA_963975525.1 uncultured Owenweeksia sp.
AAAAAAACCAACGGCCTATAATGCCCCAAAACCCTATGTTTCGCCTTATCCACAAACCCAAACTGTTTCTCAAAAAGTAAAGCCAGAGCCACCTGTTATAGTGGAGAAGGAGGTAGTAATAATTAAATCAGATACTGACACTACCGTAGGGGGTACTTCTGAAACAGTGCAAATTGACACCAATATTACGTTGCAGATGGATTCCAGATCCTTCATGTCTGCTCCTAAAGATTCCGCTGAAAAAGCGGAGTTCCTTAACCGATATGGTAAAATTTTGAAGGCCCCGAAATTGGGTGATAGTACAAAGGCTCTGAATTTTGAGGTGGTTAATAGTTATGGAACAACACCGGTTTTACCCGGTACTTCCAAATCAGATTCTATGGCTCAAAGTGCTGCCATAGTTAAAACTTCAAGCCCCGGGCAAGTTACATCTGCACCAAAAGTGTATCCGGAAAGGGATTCAACACTGGCGCTATTAGAGTTTGAAATAAAGAGACAAAAGCTGAAAAACGAATTAATACTTCTGCGCAAAGCAGAGAATGATTCCATACTGAAAGCGGTACAGAGAGAAAACGAATTATTGAAATCGCAATTACTTTTGGACACTCAAAGCAACAAAGTTGGCCAGGAGAAACCACAGCCTCAGCCTGAAACAAGTGAAGTTACTTCTACCACGGTAAGTATACCCCAAAAGAGTACCTCTACACCTGCAAGTAGCAGTAATAGAGGTTCAACTTACTCAGGAAGCAGTTATGAGCCTACACCGGCTGCATCAGGAGTTGGCGCAACAGCCGCTGGTGGAGCAGTAGTTGGAACCGCTGTGGTAAGTACATCAGACAATGATGAAGTGGAACGCCTGGAAGCGAAGTTGGATACCTTGCAAAGGCAGTTTATCAACCTTCAAAAAATATTGTTGGCACAAAACCTAAAACCGGTGGTGGCAGTAAGCAAGCCCGATACAGCTGTGACTGATACTTCGGTTGCAATTCCCTTAGATACACTAGGTTTAGATTCACTTGGTACAGACACTTTAGCATTAGATTCAATAGGACTATCTGAACCAAATCTGCCCAAGGATACCATGGCTACGGAGCCCATAGCTAGGGATACCGTTGACTATGTTACCGAAAAGGAATTGAAAACTTTAAAACAAGACCTTGCCAAAACCCAGCAGGAAGTAGACTCTTTGATGAAGGTGAAACCGCCTGTACCAGAAACTCCTCAGACTCCTGTAAAAGAGGCGCCTGCGGTTAAAAAAACCATTTTTGAAACTACCGGAAAGGCTGAAGTGTTTTTTGATATCGGCTCTTCAAGCCTGAATGCCGCATCTCGCCAAAAGCTGGATGATATGATTGAATATGCCAAGAATAATGCTGAAGCCAACTTTTTGCTTAAAGGCTTTACGGATAAAACGGGTTCTTTGGCTATCAACAAAGCGCTTTCGGATAAACGGGCTAAAGCTGTAGAGCAATACATCACCTCTAAGGGGATAGCTACTGAGCGGTTAAAGGTTATGAGTATTGGCCCGGACCAATCCTTAACGGATGGCAGCCAAAGCTATGGGCGCAGGGTGGAGGTGATACTTAACTGATGAGGTGCAGCGGCAGGCGTTACTATTTATTCCTTCTTCTTGTCCTTGTCTCCGTCAAATAGCGTTTCAAAAAAACCTTCGTCCTCCTTTTTCTTATCCACACTTTGGATATTCACTGTTTGGTCAACGTTTTTTTGGAAAGCCTCAATAAAGGCGTTGCGCATTACACTTCCAACGGTACTCCATAGACCTACGGAGTTACCTTCAGTGGTACCCGAAAATGGCACTTTTGTAGCAAACTGATCTTTGGGTTGGTTTTCAAATACTTCTAAAACTCCACCTATTACTACTTCCCAGGCCTTTTGCCAAAATCCTGTTGAATCGTTTTTTAAGTCTATAACAGAAATGCTATCCAGTACTGGCTTTACGTAGCCTTCATATTCTCCATCTTTCATGGCCACTTCTGAAGAAACGTACATTGTACCTTCTTTAAAGGTGAAGTTGGCGTAAGCTTTTGTAAAGTCCTTAAGGTAGGTCAGTTCTAAATCCTTAAGCTCCAATGCAAGATCAAAATCGGGAGTCTGCTTCAATACGTTAATGGCCATATCGGCCTTAAATTTTCCGTTGCCGGAAGTATTGGAGGTAACGTTAATAGTGGAAGGCAATAACTCATTATTCTCATTTACATTACCAAGGTTGGTAGCCAAGGCATTAAACTCCGTAAATGCCACATCTACTTTGGGGTCAGAGGTATAATCCTTATAGGCAATGGTACCATTCACAATTTCAAACCGGTTTATTTGAAGAGGCACTAAGTCTTTTATAGTTTGAGTCCAGTCATTCTCTTCACCAGTTTGCACCTCACCGGTTGCGGGTTCAACTGCAAACGTGAGTTTGGGTTTTTCCACCACAATTTCCCCTACTATAGAACCCTTAAAAAGTGCTCCCCATTGTATGGAAATATCAATGGCATCCACTTGAAAAAACGGTTCGGGGAAATCTCCGTTAAGTTTATCCAGTTTTAGGGAGTCAATTCTATAGGCACCCCTCCAAAGAGCAATGTCAATATCCTTAACTTCTCCCCTATAGCCATCAATCTCAGAGAGAGTTTTGTTTACATATTTGAGCGCAACAGGCTCCAATAAGAAGTTTATGGCCACAATTAGGGCTACAATTATCCCAAGTGTTATCCAGAATTTTTTCATGATGTATTATGTTTTACTCAGGGCTTGAGTCTCCGGAACTATTGGAGCTTTTACTTTTAGAAGAGGTTCCAAGGGCCTCCTGTTTGTAGGTAGAAAAAATGTCTTTAAAGTCAACTTCGCCAAAATCCAAAGTGCGTATAGGGAATGGGATTCCAATGCCGTTTTTGTCAAAGGCTTGTTTAACGGCAATTATCCCTTCATCTACTTTGGCCTTGTACTCAAACTGCTTATTGGTAAAGGGCATCCAGTAGCGGATTACCATATCAATGGAACTTCCACCAAAGCCGGTGTAGTAAAGTGTAACATCATCCTTGTCAACGCCTTCAATACTTTCAATGGCTTCCTTGGCTATCTTCTTGGCAAATGGTAAATCCTGGCCATAGGTTACCCCCACTTCCAAGTCAATTCGCCTTTTACCAAATTCAGTATAATTTTCGATGGGATTCTTAAATACTGAAGCATTGGGAATCATTATGATTTGCCCCTGCATGGTTTGGATAGTGGTGGTACGCAGGTGAATATTGGTAACCTTACCAAAATAGTCATTGGTTTTAATCAAATCTCCAATTTTAAAAGGTTTGCGGATACTCATCATGGTACCGGCAATAAAGTTGGAGGCTATATCCTGAAAAGCAAAACCAAGTGCTAAACCAATTACACCGGCACCTGCCAGCAGCGAAGTAACTGCGCCATCTAACTGCAATATGCTTAGCGCGATAAATGTACCGATGGCTACTACGGCAATGTAAAGGATGCTGCTAAGCAGCGATTGTAAACTTTTGTTATCCGTAATTTTTTGAAAAACCTTGTTGAAGATTTTCTTCAGCAGTTTTCCTAAAAGAACAAACAGGATTAAAACAAGTACCGCTACCAGGAAGTTAGGAAGCATCTTTACTCCGGTGCTTATCCAGTTTTCCAGTTTTTCGGTTACAAGCTCATAGGCCTTGTTGATGTCAAAGTTTACTTCTTTCATGGTTCAGTATAATTCGTCTAGGATTTTTTAACTATCCTTTTCCGAATAATGTTCACGGCTAAGAGTATAGCTATTGAAATAAGGACTTTTTTCACCCTTTTTTTGGGTGGCAGATGGTAGTTGGTGAGGTTTCTAAATAAGCCTATTGCCAGCTGGCCATAGTACATGCCTTGCTGCACCGATCCGGCTATGTCTCTGGTTTTATCAGAGGTGGTTATAAAAGCTGAGCGCCTTTCATCACGCTCTTTGGTTAAGGCCTTTAGTCTTTTTTCGAGTTCTGATGCTTTCATTCTTTGTCTTCGGGCTTAGGGTCATCTTTTGTAAACGCGGCAATCAGCAAATTCACCAGTGGTTTAACTATCAGGGAATTTCTAAATGCCATAGCCAATAACAGGCAGATTACATAAAACACTGCAGTGAAGCCAAAGCCCAAAGTGAAACTGCCTAACAATTCAGACATCCACAGGCCGAGCCAAATGCCTGCAAAACCTAATACCATTAGGAAGAGCATAATAATGAAGAGATAGCTGAATGCGGCTGCAACAGCTTCGCTCCCTTTTTTTACAATTTTCAAGCGCAGCAATTCCTTTTCGGTGTTGATGTAATCTTGAATACTGGCGAAAAAATCGCTGATTATTTTAGGTAGTTTCATAAATAAAAAAGCCTCGAAAGATTATCCCCTTCGAGGCTTTCAGTTTAAAGATTAAACATTTTTGAACTCAGCCTTGGCGTCATTCTTAAGTTTTTCAGCTTCGTTGGCAATTGTTGCGGCTTCACCTCTTAAGCTTTTCTCTACTGATTCTTTTACTTCTTTTAAAGAGGCCATTGCTTTATGTGCTACATCGTTAATAGCATCTTTAGCATCAGATGCTTTTTCGCCCAGCATGTCGCGGGTTTCTTTACCTGTTTGTGGAGCTAGTAAAATACCAGCGGCAAATCCAACTGCAGCGCCTATAAGTGTTCCTAGTATTACGTTTCCTGATTGATTACTCATGTTATTCTGATTTTTGATTATTTATTTTGAACTGATTATTATGATCGTGGATCTTGGTTTTCAACGGATAAGAGAAACTCATTAATTTCCTCGGTGCCGTTTTCACCATAATGGTCGATTAGTATTCCCTTTTCGCCCGTGTTTGTAACTACAGCATAAATTACAACTTTTTGAGATTGGTTTTCTTTATTCAGTATCCTTTTTATCTCATTTATAGCAAGTTCTTCCGGTTTGTATTCCTTTCCCTTACTATTCCTCATCAGGCTTGATGATATTACATCAAAACGATCTTTATATCCCTTCGCGGCAAATTCATCTACACTTTGCTGTAAGGTGGAGTAAGGATCAAATCTGGGGGGTTGCAATTCCATTTTTTAGTCTTTATGATTATCATACCATTCCTCTAACTCTTGATGGATTTGGGTGAGTTCATCTTCGGTTTGTTCCAAATCGGATTGAACCTCTTCAGAATTTCGTTCCAACACTTCCAGAGAAACCTCTTCTAAAGAATCCATGGTTTTTTCAAGGTTAGTTTTTAACCTCTCCAAATCTTGTTTCAAAACTGAGGACCTATGTAACGCTTCCGCGCTCAAATGGTTTTTTTGATGTTTTACTTTTTCGGTAAGTTTTTCTACCCGGGTTTCAATCTTCTCAATGTTTTCCTGGATTCTCTCCTCTACATCTTCCGGAATAAGGCTAAGGCCTGATAAAACAGAAGTGTCTGCAAGAGTTGTTTGCGCTGGCGTAGAAGATGTGTTTTTGTTGTTAGGGGTATTCCAACAACCTGTGGTTGTAAGGAGTACAAGAGTTAACATCCCAACAAAAAGAGTTACTGTTTTCATGATCTATCTGAATACTTTAATCAACCTGAGGGATGGGCGGAATTAGCAGAACTATTTCTTTCCATAATAGCTGCCATTACTCTGATCTACGTAAGAGGAGCTTTCAGGATACTTAACCTTATGTAATAAGTATGCCTCATAAGTTGGTTGAACTATAAAGCATAAAAAATCAAGCACTTAGGTCATTTGGTTTGGAGGGAGATTATATTTAACCTTACATTTTCTTCCAGATTGGAATGATAAACTTTTCATTATGACAGAGCCAAGGCTAGTGGCCATACGTATTAGGGGTATAGTACAAGGTGTTTTTTTTAGAAAAACTACGCAACAAAAGGCCGTGCAACTCGGTATTACCGGTACGGTTAAAAATAAGGATGATGGATCGGTTTACATTGAAGCCTGTGGTACCCCTGAAGCTCTTAAGGCATTGGTGGAGTGGTGCCACGAGGGTCCGCCCCGTGCTGAGGTAGAATCTGTAGAAACAAAAGATATGGAGTTTAAAGAATTTAAAGACTTCTCCATCAAACGGTAATGCGTGCCAATAGCTAACTTTGCGCCATGGATTCTAACAGACTTAAAAAAATCGAAGGGCAGTTTCAAAAAGATCTTGCTGATATTTTCAGGGAACTTGCACAATCTCGCTTTCGCGGATTACTTCTCACTATAACAAGGGTTTCTATCACCACCGATTTATCTATAGCACGCTGTAACATAAGCGTGTTTCCGGCTACTAATAAGGAAGAGATCATCGATTGGCTCAACGAACAAAAAAGTTCTATTAAGAACGATTTAGTTAAAAAGCTCAAGGGCAGCCTGCGTAAAATGCCAGACCTTATTTTCCACTTGGATGACTCTATAGATCGCGAAGAAAGCATTGACAGGATTTTGAAGGGTGGTGGCGAAAGCCCGATCAAGTGAACATCTCAACCTACATAGCCCGCAGGTATTTTTTTGCAAAAACTTCCGGTAATGCTGTAAATATCATTTCCGGAATTTCTATTGGCGGAATTTTAGTAGGTACCGTGGCTCTTATTATTGTGCTAAGTGCATTTAATGGTTTAGAGTCTTTGGTAAATGGGTTCTACAACACTTTTGATCCCGACCTAAAAGTAACTCCTACTTCAGGCAAGTATTTCGATCAAAATGATCAACAACTCCAAAAGCTTTCGAAAATAGAGGGGGTAGAAGGCTATAGCAAAGTGTTGGAAGAGAGAGTGCTTTTTACCTACCGGGATATGGAGCATATAGGCAGCATAAAGGGAGTAGATGAAGCCTATACATCCGT
>CAXBJE010000179.1:0-6796 GCA_963975525.1 uncultured Owenweeksia sp.
ATGGAGGTAGCCCCGCCTATTTTCTATCATCAGCCGATTGGATGCCCAGAAACCTTGACTATCGTGTGGAGGTAACGGTACCGGTTTACGATGCCCACATCAAGCGACAGCTTAGAGACCATTTGGATATTATTTGGAAAGACAATGTAAAGAGCCGCTGGCACAACGAGGAGCAGAACAATGAATACCGAAAAATAAAGGGGCCAAAAATCCGCTCGCAGTACGCCTTGCATGAATATGTAAAGAATCAGTTAAAAAGAGGAAAGTGAAAATACACAAGCTAGCCGCCATAGATATAGGTTCAAACTCCATCAGACTTTTGGTGAGTAACGTGATTACGGATAAGAAAACTACTTTATTCAAAAAATCATCGCTTACCCGTTTACCCATTCGTTTGGGTGCCGATTCTTTCAGTAAGGGAAAAATCAGCAAAAAGAACATGGAGAAGCTGAAGATAGGAATGCAGGCATACAGGCGTATTATGGAGGTGCATGAAATTGAGAGGTACCGCGCTTGCGCTACTTCGGCATTACGCGAAGCCAGCAACGGACAGGATGTTATTAAGATGGTTTTGGAGGAGACAGGGGTAAACATCGAGTTGATTGATGGTAAGGAAGAGGCCAAAATTATTTTCAATTCACAACTGATCAGCAGTATTCGCGATCAGGAAGATACCTTTCTTTACATAGATGTGGGTGGTGGTAGTACCGAGCTAACCTTGTTTCATGAAGATGATATTATTGCAAGTCAATCCTTTAAAATTGGTACCATCCGTTTATTACAAAATATGGTTCATAAAGACCATTGGGACGAAATGCGTGATTGGATAAAGTTGAATACCAAAAAGTATGATGATATATTAATGGTGGGCTCCGGAGGTAATATTAACCGAACCTTTAAGATGTCGGATAAAAAGGCAGGACATTTTTTATCTATTGATTATTTGGAGAATACGTATGATTTACTCCAAAAATTTACTCCTGAGGAAAGGATGATGAAGTTTGACCTGAACCCTGACAGAGCCGATGTAATTACTCATGCTTTGAAAATTTATAAGTCGGCAATGACCTGGGCCCGATCAGAGCGTATGCTGGTTCCGAAACAAGGATTGGCCGATGGCATGGTTCGCAATATGTTTGAGGAGCACTTTCAGGTAAAATAGCATCATCGTTTATATCTATCATAATATTTTTGTCAATAGATATATGCAATATTACTTTTGTTCAAAATTAAAACCTAAGATATGGCTATAGTACTTTCAACTGATGCAGATTTCAAAGAGCATTTGGCAAATAATAAAAGTGTAATTGTAAAATACTATGCCGACTGGTGTGGCAGTTGCCGCCTGTTTGCCCCTAAATATAAAAGAGTGAGCAACGAAGATGAAATGGCTGATGTAACCTTTTTGGAGGTTGATGCCGAAAACAATCCTGAAGCCCGTAAAATGGCAGGGGTGGATAATCTACCTTTTTTAGCCGCTTTTAAAAATGGTGAGTTGGTGGAAGGCAGTGCCGGAAGTAAAGAGGAGTATTTGCGTTCGCTGATTGAAAAGTCTAAAAACTAAGCTATGCAAATACCGGTAATACGAAAGTTGTTGTCACATGATATTGAAACCCTGCAAAAAGCTGAAGAGGCTGTTGCGGAAGAGTTAGCTCCTGAAATTGAAGTGGAGGGAAAGGATGATGGTGAAAAGCTAACGCACCTGTTTGGAGCAATCTGGATAAAAGAACAAGTGGCTTCTGGCGCAATGGACGAAAAAAGCGCCCTACGCGCCTTTACCCAAAAGGTAAGAAATTCGATAAGTTAATCTGGTTTACTTAGCAATTAACCCCGGAGGGGTTATATGCCAATAGCCTCGAGCCTTGGCGAGAGGTTAATATTGGCAGGGTCCAGTATCCTTTTTTGGCGGGGTTTTCCACTTTACAAGAGAATTTTTTGGAAAACCATGACAAAAAATTAGTCTACTCTACTTGCCTAAAAAGTACTGATAGCCCAGTATGATTTTATATCGGTTATATCCCATATCCAAGTTAAAAGGTTCAAACCATTTTTCTTTAGGGTAATAGGCTGCCTGTAGATATAGGAATGAGCGGCTTGTTAGGCTATATTGGTATTTTAATGAATATCTAAATACACTTCGCGTAAATTCTTCTTTGCGACTTTCGTAGATTCCTGTGCCTTCTGTAATGTTCCAGATACCACGCTCATAAAATACATTAAGCTGGAGAAAACTTTTAGGGCTAAAATCATAGCTTAGCGTTAATCCAACATTTAAGGCTGTTTGAGTAAACTCAGGAAGCTCACTGATCATAAAAGAAGTGTCCGTTGGAAATGTGACATACAATGGTTGTTGTACACTTTGATATTGTCTGACTCCTACTATTGGATAAATGGACAGTTTTGGAGTAACTTCTAAAGCGGCTGTATAACTGAGGTATAGGTTGAAAAAGCCATTATTCACTTGGCCTAAACTGACTCCATAACCATCATAGGAAGTTGGGAATAATACACCTCCTCTTAACATTGATGCTTTAAAGAAACCATCTCTATTAAATAACCGATAACTAGCAAATACGTCCATATCACCAAGTAGTGAATAGGTGCTACCATTATTAGTAAAAGGTATTCTGGATCCAATCAAAAAATTTTTTATTGCAATGTTTCCAGTTAGATTGAAGTCCCAACTCTCAGGACCAAAGTGATTAGGGTAAGATTCAAAGTTGATTCCTCCATTAAAATCAATATGGGTATAAACCTGAGTTGGGTCGCTGGCCAATATTGTGGTTGAGGTGGTGTCTTGAGCCCAAAGAACTGTTTGAGAGATAAGACCAATTAAGGCTAAGCTAATTTTCTTCATTGTAGGAAAAATCTAGAGCACGAATATAGATTTCTTTCCTATGGGTGGATACGTTTTAAAATTTGGCAACATAAATATTTTCAGCCCAAAATGAGGAAGGATTTTCACTTACTATAAAGCGTAAACTTCTCGTTTCGGTAAAGGATTTCCAGACTTTGATGGTTAGCGAGAACAAAGTCGTTTAAAGCAAAATATTCCATATCGGTGTAGGCCAGGTAATGGGTTACTCCAAGTTTTTCAGTTTGCCGGATAAATTCATTTTGGTCTATTTCCCAAAGGGTGGCGGCTGTTTTTACATGGGTGTAATATCCCAAAGCACGAGGTTTTGAAAACACAACTACATCTTCTTTTGTAAGGCTGGTATTGATGAAATTAAATAATTGCTGAGCCTCGGGCATTTGCGGGCCATCCACAAGCTCATTTTGTTTAGCAATAATGTATTGCCGGTGTGGCTGATAGGCAATATTCAAAATCAGCAGAAGGAAAATGGTAACCGCGCTTTGAAACTTTACAAACTTTGGAAAGCATGTATTGGCCACCATAATTATGAGTGGTACAACAGGTAATAAAAATCGAAACCCACCTGTGAATGGAAAAATAACGATTAAGGCTAAATAACCAAATAAAAAGGTTATTAGAAAAGGGTATTTCTTGAATTTGGTTAACCCTAAAATCAATCCGGCCCACATTAGTAATTGTAGGAAAAGCATAAGGCCATGCCAGTGGTTCACTTCAATCTCAATAAAGCTTTGTAACTCGTTAAAGTAAAGTTGCAGGTGATTTATTGTTGTTTCAATAAAGCTGGTTTCACTCCCAATAGAACTACTATAGCCTCCGGAAAACCCATTGTAGCCTGCCAGGGTATTAATCCCAATTGCAGTTAGAGCGGCAACAGCGGTGAGCAATCCATGCTTCTTATCAAAAGTTTTGTTTGCAAAGGAGTAGTACAGCATTACCACTATTCCTGCTATTGGAATAACCCAGCCAATGCTTCTAATGCTAATAGCGATTCCCGCTGTAAATCCTGCCAAAGCATAATACCAAAGCCCTTTTTTAGGATCAGCCAATAAGCAGGTTAGCAGGATGAAACAAGCAAAGGGAATATCTGATAGTACCTGTGATTTTTGCTCCAACATCCAGGGGTGGTAGAGTAGGCTAACCATTAAGACCAGGCTAAGGAGGTAGGGCGTTTTAAACTTTCGTAAAAGCAGAAAAAACAACCAGCCCAGCATCAGTAGGAAAAAGCTAATTAGAAACTGGCCACCCACAATTTCATCTTGAAATATACTGCTGGAAACTGTTAGCAGTAAAGGAAACCCTGGTGGATAGGCCTTTGGGCCAATCAACAAAAAGTCCGGATTTTGGATATATCCGCTGCTATCCAGTGGAATGCCTTGTTTGATGTTTCTGGCTTCCAAAAGGTATTGGGCAAAATCATCTCCCCAATCGTGCGAATCGCGGATATTGATAAAAAAAAGCCCGCAACCCAATAGTAGGGGCAGCAGGCCATTTTTTAAAATTTTGAGAAGTTGCTTCGGCATCGGGCCGAAATTACTCTAAAACTATAAGCTCTTCAAAGCAGCATCATAATCTGGTTCCTGACCAATCTCAGGTACTTGCTCGCTATGAACAACCTTACCGTTTTCATCGGCCACAATCACAACACGGCTCATTAGTCCTTCAAAAGCACCATCGGTAATTTGCGTTTGGTAATCGTTTCCAAACTGGTTAAAACGGTAGTCCGAAAGCATTTCAACATTGTCTAAACCTTCAGCTCCACAAAACCTTTTTTGAGCAAATGGTAAATCCTTGCTAATGTTCAATACCACGGTATTGTCCTTTTGGCCGGCCCCTTTATTAAACTCATGTACTGATTTTGCACATACCCCTGTGTCTACGCTAGGGAAAATGTTCATCACCAATCTTTTGCCTTTATAGTTGGCCATGGTTTTGGTTTGCATATCCGGGCTCACCAGTTTAAAGTCTTTTAAGCTGTCTCCTTTTTGAGGAATTGTACCGTTGGTTTTAGCGGGTTTTCCGCCAAGTGTTATATCTGCCATTTTTTAATTTTTAACGTTTGTAATGGGTAACCTGAACTGATATTCATTGTTTCAGGTTTACTGCAAATGTTGCTTTTTATTTACAGAAATCGTGTGAGAGAATAAAGTTTAATGAACCGTTCAATTAAAATCTTATGGGTAACTATTCTTACCTATCTTAGTTTTAAGATGCTTCTTTTGAAAAACAATTAATTCCGGATTTATGAAAATAAAAATCCTCTTTCTATCACTGGTTATAATGACATTTTTCTCCTCATGCCGAAAGTGCAGAACTTGCACATGCGAAGAGAACGGAACTGTAATACAGTATGAAAATTGTGCCTATGGCGGTGGACAGAGTAACGAAACCCAAAGAACATGGGAAAGAATGCTTCGAGAGGATTGCCCACAGCTTCAGTGTCGAACGGAAAATTAACTTTTAGGCTCTGGAAAAGCTCAAATTGTTCCTGCACATCTTCCCTTTAGTTTTACTAAAAGCGGTTTATTTGCGGCCGTGAAAAGCCATCAGTACGATCTCATTATTTGCGGAGCCGGGCCTGCAGGAACCAGTGCTGCTATGGCTCTGGAAAACAGCGGGCTAAAAATTGCTCTCCTCGATAAGCATGATTTCCCAAGGGATAAAATCTGTGGAGATTTTGTTGCGGCAAAAGGCATCCGTGAGCTATTGAAGATTAAACCAGAGCTAAAACCACTCATTGAAAATTATCCTCAAAAAGCCACTAATAAAAGCACACAACTTTTTGTAGAGAACCTTGACCCCCTGCACTTAGATTGGGTACTGACCTCCTACACTATAAAGCGCCAGGAGTTTGATAACCTTTTATTGGAAGAAGTCCTAAAAGCCGGTAAGGTGGATTTTTATCCCAACAGGGGAGCTAAAAAAATAAGTTACACCAACACGGGTGTTGAAGTGGAGACAGCAGGAGGGGAGCGGTTCATGGCTAAAATGATTATTGGGGCTGATGGTGCCCATTCTCAGGTTTCTAAAAGCCTTGCGGGATACAAGATAGACCGCGATCATTATGGTGGTTCTGTGCGGGCCTATTACACTGGTGTGGAGAACATCACAGAATCAATAAATGAGGTGTATGTTCATAAGGATGTGGTTCCGGGCTATTTCTGGCTTTTTCCTGTTTCGCCCACCGAAGCCAATGTGGGCTTGGGAATGCATTCTACCCATATCACTAAAAATAAAGTGAACCTTAAGGAGTTGTTTTACGAGTTTATAGAAACCTCTCCGGTATTAAAATCTAAACTGGGCAATGCCCGTATGAATGGCAAGCTTGAGGGTTTTGGTTTGCCCTTCTATTCAAAAAAATATACCGTTTCCGGTGATGGCTTCCTTTTGGTGGGAGATGCGGCTTCATTGATAGATCCCACCAATGGTGAGGGTATTATGCCAGCCATCATCAGCGGAAATATGGCTGCTCAGCATATTGTAAAATGCTTTGAGCAAAACCGTTTTGATGCAGAATTCAATCTGGCCTTCGCCAATGAACTACACGGCAAGTATTGGAAGGAAATGAAAATGAAAGCCTGGTTGGTAAAGCACTTTGCAGATAAAACCAAGTTGCTGAATGCCCTGGCCTATGTGTGTGTAAAAAGCCCATTTATCAAAAAGAGGTTACAGAAGTTTTTGTGAGGATGTGCCTCGACTTAGCCTGTGTTGAGCTTGCCGAAGTGATCAGCATGGCTATCCAGCAGTATTTTTGTTTCAAAAAGAGGTTGGTGATGCTTACTTTATTAACGTCATCTACATAAACCAAACCTCCCAAGTTGTCGGGTCCGAGCGAAGTCGAGGACTAAACCTCAAACTCCACCTTATTCAAAATCAAACCCGAACCCGGAGCAATATTCTTCAGCAACTCATTACTATTCC
>CAXBJE010000180.1:0-6793 GCA_963975525.1 uncultured Owenweeksia sp.
CCTTACCAGGCTTCTCAAACATCATTTAATATAGGAGAAACAATAAAGTGAGCACCTAATTTAATAAACTGCCTTGCTTCCTCTTCATTCCAAATGGTACCAATTCCTAAAATTATTTCAGGATTCGATTTTACATATTCCACCAGCTCCTTAAATACCTCAGGCGAGTTTGGCTGCCTGTTGGTAAATTCAAAAACACGCACTCCGCCTTTAAAGGCAGCATCTACAATGTTTTTGCAAACCTGTAAATCGGTATGGTTAAAAACGGGAATCATACCCGTTTCTTCCATCTTTGCAACAATCTGTTCTTTGGTAAAAGTCATAGAGGTATTTATCTTAAGAGACGGCCAACATTTTTGCCCTCCATTAGCTGTTTAATTTCACTCGCGGTAATCAGGTTGGCGTCACCCGGGATACCGTGTTTTAATACTGAGGCAGCAGTGGCATATTCAATCACATCCTGGTGATCGTTATAATTTTTGAATCCATAAATCAACCCGGCCATAAACGCATCACCACCACCAACTCTATCTACAATATGACTTACGTCATACTCTTGTGAAATAAGCATCTTAGAGCCATCCCATAAACTAGCCGAAAGTTTATTGTGAGAGGCACTGATGTTGTTTCTATGCGTATGTGCAACCATTTTAATGCTGGGGTGTAAGGCCTTAGCTTTTTCCGAAGCCTCTTGAAGTGTTTCAGCTTTAATACCTAAACAGTTTTCAAAATCTGTTACACCGGCAATTATAAGGTTGGTTTTGTCAATAAGAGCAGGCATTACTTCCTGGGCTGTTTTTCCATATTGCCACAGGTTCCTTCGGTAATTAATATCACCTGATACATAAATACCTAATTCATGTGCTACCGTTAATGCATCAAGGCAGGCCTGTGCGGCACTTCCTGAAATTGCAGGGGTTATTCCTGTCCAATGAAACCAGCTGGCATCTTTTAGGATATTGTGCCAATCAAAATCTTTAGGGTTGAGCTTAGCAAACGCAGAGTCGGATCTGTCATAAATAATTTTTGGAGCGCGATGCATGGCACCATTCTCTAAAAAATACAGGCCTAACCGACCATCACCAAAAAGGATATTTGAGGTATCAACACCTTCCTTCAATAAACTTTGCAGGGCCGATTTTCCTAAATCGTTTTCTGGAAAAACTGTTACGTGACAACTTGGGACACCCATTAGCGCCAGTGATACAGAAACATTGGCTTCGGAGCCTCCATAGTGAGCATTAAATTGTGAGGCTTGTGTAAATCGCTCATATCCAGGGGTGGAAAGTCGCAACATCACTTCTCCAAAAGTTACTATCATTAATTTGATTTATGGGTAAGAATATAGATGCTTATCAGCCAAAAATGGCCGGCTTCAAATATCTAAAATTATTGATTGGTTCAGAATGACCGCTCATTTATTTGGCATTTAATACTGTATGTGCTTTAAATTCTTAATGTTACAGGATGTAGTCGGTACTCATAAAGTTGGAATCTTTGGAGGCAAGCAGCTCAGAAATGATTGCAGTATTATATCCATTCTCTTTAGCTGCTACAAAAGTTCTTATCGAAAAAGACCGGAGTGCATCATGTACACTTAAAGTACCCACGGCAGAGTCTTTACGGCCTGTAAAAGGGAAAATGTCTGGCCCTCTTTGGCAAGAGCTATTTAGGTTTACCCGGCAAACAAGATTGACAAGAGTATCGATTAATGGTCCCAGATTGCGAGTATCTTTTCCAAACAAGCTTATTTGCTGTCCGTAGTTGGAGTCGGCAATTTCAGTAAGTAAATCTTCAATACTTGAAAATGGTTTAATAGGTACAACAGGCCCAAATTGTTCTTCTTTAAAAACACGCATGTTTTTGGTTACGGGGTATAGAACGGCCGGAAATATATAGTTTTCAGAGATTTTGCCGCCTTTCTCGTTTATTACATTGGCACCATGTGCCATGGCATCATCAATAAGTTCTTTTATATACTGTGGTTTATCTGGTTCGGGCAGGGGAGTAAGCATTACGCCATCTTCCCATGGGTTTCCAAACTTCAAATTATCTACTGCCGCAGCAAATCGCTTGTTAAACTCGTTAACCAAACTTTCATGTACATAAAGTATTTTAAGTGCGGTACACCGTTGGCCGTTAAAGGAAAGAGAGCCCGAAATACATTCTTTGATTGTCAGATCTAAATCGGCATCGGGTAATACAATGGCTGGATTTTTAGCCTCCAGTCCCAATACAAGGCGCAGTCTGTTTTTGTGGGGATGCTGATCTTGCAAAGCAATGGCAGATTTACTGTTGCCAATAAGCGCCAGCACATCAATTTTTCCTGATTTCATTATAGGTGCGGCAACTTCGCGACCCCTTCCGTTAATAATATTTATTGCCCCAGCCGGAAAACTGCTTCTAAATGCCTCCAGTAATGGAGACATAAGCAGCACACCGTGTTTTGCAGGTTTAAAGATTACCGAATTACCCATTAGTAATGCTGGTATCAATAGGGCAAAGGCCTCATTAAGTGGATAATTGTACGGCCCTAAACAAAGCACTACACCCAATGGCCCTCTTCGAATATGTGCATACATTCCATCGCGCTTCGAAAATTTGGCGCTGTCTCTATCAAGCTGTTTATAGTCTTCAATAGTGTCGTTAATATACTCCACCGTCCGGTCAAATTCCTTTTGAGAATCTCCGAGAGATTTGCCAATTTCCCACATTAAAAGCTTCACTACTTTTTCTCGCTCAACTACCATTTGTTGAACAAACTTTTCCATACACTCCACCCTCTGAGCCACCTTCATGGTGGGCCAAATGCCTTGGCCTCGTCCGTAAGCGCTAACTGCAGAATCCAGTGCCTTAAGCGCAGCTTCTTCATCCATTTGAGGAATAGAGCCTAAGAGCGTGGGAGCATATTTTGGGGAGGAAGAAATAGTGGAGTAAACTTTAGCCATTTTTCCTTCCCAGCGATTAAGCGTTCCATGGCTCAAATATTCGGTTTGGTTATAGGCATGGGTAATCTGAAATTGAACAGGTATGTCCATCTGATAAAAGTTTTTGTGGGAAAAAACGGTCTGATAGTCGTTTGCAGAAATCGAATTTAGAGAATATAAACTTATGGAAGGTTTATTTCATTCATTCAAGAATTCCCTTCTGGCTAATAGTTCCTGTAATTGTAAAAAAGGTTTTAGCCAAAGAAAATCTAAGCTATTTACCAACGGTAAAGTCAAATTTAACTTTATCGTAGTAAAATTTGTTTTGCGAAGCTGAAATTCTTAATGAAACAGACCATTCCCCAATTTCATCAAAATTAATTTTGCCTATGTAATGGCCAGGGGGAATCGTTACACGAGTTAAAAACCTGCTTTGACCGCTAGCGCTGCTGGGCTTAGTCACGCTGCTAAAAACCGTAAAGGTTGAAATTGGAACAACTAATGCGGGACCTTCTCTTTTAGTAAGAAGAAATTCATAAGAGTTGTTACCCTCTATGGGCCTAATGGGGTTTATTAGTGTTACAAAATAGGTTTTGTACACCAGTGGTTCTTCCTCGTAAATAAATTCAAAAACCCGGTTATTTAGTGGTTCTTTTAAACTCAATTCAAAAGTCACAGTATCGGTTACGGTCTTTCCCGGTTCTCTAACCAAAATACTTAATGTACAGCTGTCACTCGCTTTTGCTTGAGATGTAAAAACAACACCCCCGTGATGCATGTATTTATATTGAGGATTGTAGGACTGCTCTACATAAGATGAGTACGTGGCTGTTGCAGTTTTAAAAGTTGGCCAATACGTTACCTGTGCCCCTTCAACTGGAGTTGAAGTTCCTTTTTCAAAAATTTTTACGGCAAAATTGTTATAGCCAACATGCGGGACAATTTCTGCGTATAAACGCACTGTATAGTTGTGGTTAGACATTTCAATTTCATCTATAACTATGTAATCAGAGTATTTGTCACTTGCGTCAGGTTCCGTTTTAGTTGTTTTGGTGCAGCTTACAAGTACCACTACAACGTAGAATCCGAAAAATGACAGTAAGTGGGAGACGTGACTTTTCATTAAATAGTAATGGATGTTGGTGATTTTTCTTACGGCATGCAATATACAATGCAGGTCATATTTGAGTGTTATTTTTTTTGTTGAGCCCTCCAAACTTGATGTAGTTTTTGTAGGACAAAGGATTAACATGGAGAATTATATTTGCGCCTCGAAATCAACTGAAATGACTAAGATTCAATCCCTTTGTACGCTGGTTCTTGTAGCGCTTATTGGCACCCTATATGGCCAAACCCGCGAAAATTATAGCCTGCTATGGAAAATAGAAGGCCCTGGAGATGTTGCTCCATCGTACCTTTTTGGTACCGCTCATATCAGTCATCCAAAGGCATTTGAATTTAGCGATTCGGTATTGTTTGCCTTTGATAAATGCGAAGTACTGGCACTGGAAATTTCCATTGATGATTACATGAGGGAAATTTCTCAAAATAGATCTGAGAAGAAAAATAACCAGATTAAGGAGGAGCTGAGCGCTGAGGAATATGAGAAGCTGAAGAAACTTATAAAAGAGGAAGTGGATATTAATATTGACGACCTCAAAACCACATCTCCATTAATTATTAGAAGATTACTTGCAGAGCGATTCAGCAAAAATGATAGGAGTAAACTTACCGTAGATAATTACCTGTATGATGTGGCCAAGGGTCAGGGGATGGATGTGGTTGGATTGGAACCAATAGATAAAGGCACTCGCGGGGCCAATGGTTTCAATAGTACTTTGGAAAAGGAGTTGTTTGTGCGCGATCTTATTGATAGCAATTCAACCATAAGCTTTAT
Source organism: uncultured Owenweeksia sp. (assembly GCA_963975525.1). GTDB lineage: Bacteria > Bacteroidota > Bacteroidia > Flavobacteriales > Schleiferiaceae > Owenweeksia. Next base: position 4,825 of record CAXBJE010000180.1, read on the forward strand.
CAGAGAAAATGCTAAGGTTATGGAGAAGGTAGCTGATAATCGGTTTGATGATTTTATTAATATGTATTATCAGGGCGATGTAGAAGTAATATTTCAATCGTATAACGAGCATGCACAGAATTTTGGAGACAGATATAAGGTTACGGAGCGAAACTACCTTATGGCTGATGGTATAGATTCGTTGGTAAAATTATCCTCAACTTTTGCAGCTGTTGGAGCCGCCCACCTTGGTGGTGAAGAGGGTTTGATTCAAATATTAAGAAACAGAGGGTATAAGCTATCTCCGGTGGCGGCTACCTTTAATGGTCACGCAAAATCTCAAAAAAGGAAATTTGAAGAAACGGCTGGTTATTTACTTGAAAAACTTGGCGAAGGCTACCGAATCCAACTTCCGGGAAAACCCGTTGAAGCAAAAATTCAGAACAGCAATTTAAAAATGTACACTTACCAGGATGTAAGTAACGGAAACACACGATTGATACTGAGTATAGAATCACCAGATTTACTGCAAGATGAAAAAAGGATATTTGAAAGTGTTGTGGAACAAATGTCTGCTAAACTTGGAGGCTCACTTCATTCTACCCAACACTTTACCCACTATGGTGTGCCGGGCTATAGAGCTGTAATGGCCAGCAACGATTTAAGCATGCTGGTTTTTCTTTTTAAAAAGGATAGCAGGGTGTATATTTTTGGCGAAAGCAAAGGGGGTAGATCTTATTCTAAATCTGACCCAGCCAACTTTTTAAAAACCATTGAACTTTTTGATTTTACCGCAGAAGCCAGCGGATGGGAACTTGTACAAAACGAAAAAGACAATTTCTCGATTGAACTCCCATCAAAACACAGTTATCTGGAAAAGGATTTTCCGGTGGATTTTAGTGAGGAGGATTTCACAACTACCCAAACCTATTCAGCGGTAAATAGTAAATCTAAAACTTCATTTATTGTTAATGTACTACGGTACCCTTTGGGTTATTATGTTGAAACGGATAGCACCATAATTGAATCTTATCAAGAATCAATAACTGAGGAGTATGGGGTACATCTGGTAGATTCGGCCCGTATTGAAAATGGTACTTATCCTATTTACACGGCCACGTATGCCAACCCCGAAAACGGACATTTTGTAGTCAATTATATGATTATGAGAGGTAACAGGGTGTATAACATGCTCTGTCAATCTACGGATAGTTTAAACGAGGAGATGCAGCTTTTCCTTAATAGCTTTAAGCTTGATGAGGCTAAAATTGAAGGCGGTTTTACCACCATGTATAGCCCTGATTCATCCTTTTCAATATTACTTCCGGAAAAGCGAGATGAGTTTAATGAGGAGTACATGTACGACTACCAGATAAACGATATGACAAGTTTGAATGCTGCCGATGCGGCCAATAATATCATTGTGGCGTTGTATCTGTACGATTATAACAAGTTCACTTATTATCCTACACCAGACTCATTGATTCAGTCTCATTATGTGAAACTTGATGAAAAGTATAAAACTGTTTTACACGATACTTCTTTTTACAAAGATGGAGCCCTGTATGCTCGTGAAAGGGTGGTGGCTGATAGCCGGGTAAGCTATACGGTACGGGATATGGTGTACCTTAACGGAAGCCAAGTGTACCAGTTACAGGCAATGGTTGCCAATGAGTTTGAGTATGCAGAAGCCGACAGGATTTTCAACTCAATTAAAATCTTAAAACCAGATACAATAAGCCTTTACACACGCAAAACGAGCCAGGTTTTAGCTAATCTCCAATCAACAGATTCTGCAACTTTTGCTGTGGCTAAAAGTTTTATTTCTGAATATGATTTTGACTCTACGGAAGTGGGGTTGCTATACAAGGCACTGCTTGTGCCAATGCCACTTGATACGGGTTATTGGGCATATAGTTCTGTAAAAGGAAACTTACTAAGGAAGTTTGAAACCGCACATGATATTAGCACTCTGAGTTTCCTTATGGCT
>CAXBJE010000181.1:0-6749 GCA_963975525.1 uncultured Owenweeksia sp.
ACCTTATCAATGGTAATGGAATGCGACTTATATAAGGAATCAATTAGTTCCTGATCAAAATTATCCACTTGAGTTTTGCCCGTATATAATGAGTCCAGGTCTTTAACCTTTCCGGTTTCATAATCCTCAGCATTTACACCAAGTGCTTTCGCCTTAAGCCGTAGATTGATGTCTTTGGTAACTAAAATAACCTGTGTCCCTTTTTCTTCAGTGGCCAACCGCAGAGCCGCATTCAAAATTTTATGATCATTTTTTGCTCCTCCAAAAACCCTGATGGCGTTTACATCGCTGGTTTCGGTATTCATAATTACCTTAAACCTCCCTTTGGTTCCGCCATTCAGACTAATCCAATCCTGCAAGCCCTTATCGCCTGCTTTTTTATCCAGAAAACGGATAAACTGACGTGCTTCAAAGTTTTTGGTATCGCTACCCTTTTTAAACTCATCAAGCTCTTCGAGCACTGTAATTGGTATGGCTACATCGTGCTCAGCAAAATTTACAATGGAGTTGTGATCGTAAAGGATAACCGAAGTATCCAACACAAATATTTTCTTTTTAGAATCCTTAGCCGACTTTGATTTTGGAGTAGATGGCTTCGCTGTTTTTTTGACCATAGGGAGTATTGCTAGGTTAACTTTTAGATACATCCAAGTTAGCAATCATACTTTCAATCCTCGCCTAGGAAATGGGTAGATATTCACAATAAAAAATGGGCTTCTGTTAAAAAAAAGATCTTCCCTTTACTCGCTCAATTATACTATTTCCACTCAAAGGCAGTTGCAATTACCTTAAATGCAACAGCTTAAACCATCCTAAACTCATTCACCTCTTCTTAAAATAATTATTAAAGCAAAAAAGAGGTACATGTCTAACTGTTTATCAAGCATTTAGTACATTTAAGGTCTCATTCAAAACGAGAGACAAATTCTCAAAATGGGAAGTTTTTTACACATCAATAGAATTTAAGCAATTGATTATGAGTGATATAATATGCGCGAAATTCTCTGGCCTTAAAGTTTCTATAGTATGGATGAAACTCTACTACTCATGAAAACAAAAAACAAATTCTTAAGCCTTGCGGCACTCGCTGCTATAGTGCTTAGCTGTACTAAGGATACAGACAAAACCAATCAAAACTTTTCTTCAGATTCTACGCCATTGGCTGAATTGGTTGTTCCCCAAACTTTCAATTGGTCTAGTAGCATTAAGGGCAACGTTGAAGTTATTATTGATGCGCCTTCATATCTAACAACTGAAGGTCAACCAGTGGAACTGCATGATGAAGATGGCAATTTGCTGGACGAGCAAACTGTTACCAATTCTTCAGTAACCTTTAACGTAACCCGCCCACAAACTGAGGGTAAAATATTTGCTTATTACCCAAATACGGACGAGCAAGTTGAAATTACTTCCGAAAAAGTTGTGTTAGAACTTCAGGATGTTTCGCTTGACGGACTTTCTTCAAACCTATTTAAGCCAGGTAAAAAAACCGGAACAAAAAATAAAACTCAGGGCACCAACATGGTGAATAATGGAGACTTTAGTTCTTCTACATTTCCTCTTGACACCACTATATATACCAAGCTAAGAACTTTGGGTACTTGGTACGCTAGAGATAATAATGGAGCTACCACTACTGTAAACGGAAATGCTGTATTTACTTCAAGCAACCCAAGTAGCAAAGCCGATATACTTCAGGGGTTTGCTGTTGATGGCAACTTCATGTTCGATTTTAACTATGACTTTGCAGGCAACGGAGGGTTCTTTGTTTTGCTATATGACATCAACAAAAATTTTGTTGGATATACCACTGTATACACTTCTGGAAATACCGGACACACTAACTTTATTACTTCTCCTTCGGTAAGATTTATTCAGTTATATGGTTTTTGTGCACAGGGCGCTTGGTTGGATAATGTTAGTTTGGTTGAAACAGTAGAACCAGATGACGATGGTGACGGAGTTCCGAACAGAAAGGATGCTTTTCCAAACGATCCTTTGAGAGCTTACAAAACTTCTTTCCCAACCTTAGGTAAGCAAATATTGGCCTTTGAGGATTTATGGCCTTCTACTGGTGATTATGACTTTAATGATTTAGTTATTGAAAACACTGTTGAATTCCGCAAAAATGCGAACAACAATTTGGTAGATGCCGTTGTAAAAGTGAAAGTGTTGGGTCTTGGAGCAGGATTATCCAGTGGTCTTGGTATTCATCTTCTAAAATCAGACAAGCAAACATTTAGCACTAACATTATTTCTGCAGTAAATGGAAGTACCGCTTCAATAGATCCTGCAATAAATAACGGTATTATTGTATTTAACGATGACAGAAAGGCCTTAAAGCCCTTTTACAACAACAACGGCTTTGGGCCAAGCGGAGCTCCACAAACATTTACGTTTACTATAACATTTAACAGTAATGCTGGCAGTCAGTATATTTTACCTGACTTCTATATTTACAGGACTAGTGAAAGAGGAAGAGAAATTCACCAAAGTGGATTCCCAGCCACTGCAGCAGCAAACACTGCTCTAATAGGTACCAATAGCGATAACGGAAGTTATAGAACCCACAATGGCCTTCCTTGGGTAGTGGAAGTGGTAAGCCCAAATGCCGAATTTTTCCGCCACCCAATTGAAAAAGTAGATATGGGTGAGGCTTACCCCAAGTTTAAGGCTTGGGCACAAAGCAATGGCAAAAGATATATCGGCTGGATGCTTCTTGGAAAAGCAGAAAAATTATACACTATTAACTAATTGTTCAGAGTAGAGAGTAAGAAAAGGCTACACTTTTTTGGTGTAGCCTTTTCTTTTTGGTACTAAATCAATGCCTTACCGTTCAGGATTTTACTCTCTCACAATATCAACGCTCAAATTTCCGTTTTCAATTTTTACACATTGATTTACAGATTGTTAGGTATTTTTTATATATGTTTGCTCTGTCCCTTACATTAAGGGATTATTGAAAACTCTATAACTAAAAACTCACGTCATGAAAAAATCAATGCTGATAGCAGCAGGATTGCTTGTTGCAATCTCATGCTCTAAAGACAACGATTTATCTAACCAAAACCAACCGGGACTAACTAATTTCGGTGAGCTCAAAGTTTCAGAAAACTTTAACTGGAGTAGTAGCGTAAAAGGTAACACAACTATTTCGCTTCAACACGACCCCAAACTAAAAACCGAAGGACAATCCATTTGGGTGATTACTGAAAAGGGAGTCAGGTTGGATCAAAGTCTATAACGACCAGGCTCAATTTAATATTAACATTCCTGCGGTAGGCGAATCTTACTACCTATACTACCCAGCAACGGGTGATTCAAAAAAAATCACTCACACCGGAAATGTTCAATTCCAGCTGTACACAGACAAATTTCAGTATAGCGATATTATCACCAACCGCCCCACTTTTAACCTCACAAAAAAAGGCACACAGGGTAAACTTGCTGTTACAGGTATTAACCTGCTGGGCAATGCAGACTTTGAAGTCAACAGCTTTATTTGGGAACCATCTTCTGCAACAGTAGCATCAATGGCAGATAACGGACAGTGGTATAAGTATAACAGCAACTACACTCATAATACTGAAAATGGCAGCAAAGTTTTTAAAGCCAAAAACAACAAGTATTCGTACATCTATCAGGCAGTTACGGTAACCGCTGCGGATAGTTTTTTGTTGCAGGCAGACGCTAATGGTACCTCAGGACTTTACATTGATTGGTATTCCACAAGTGGTAATTACCAAGGATACCAGTACTACTCTAGAAGTGGAAGTTCAGTAACCGCAAGTGGCATTGTGCCCAGCAATATTGGATATGCTATGATTTGGGTTTATGTATATGACCATGGGTGGATGGATAACATCCATTTCGAAACCAACCCTGCGATAATTGACGCGGATAACGATGGAGTTGCGGACAGCGATGACGACTTTCCTAATGATGCCTCCAGAGCATATCAATCTTTCTTCCCCACTGCAGGATACCAAACTCTAGCATTTGAAGACCTTTGGCCGGCTCAAGGAGACTACGATTTTAATGACATGGTGGTTAGTACAAAAATCACATACAGTGCAGACGCTAACAACAATAAAGTAGATGCCACTTTTGAAATTAGCCTGGATGCCATGGGAGCCGGTGCCTCTAACGGTTTAGCTATTAGACTACTTAATGCAAATAAGCAAAATTTCTCAGGTAGCATAATTTCTTCTATTACAGGAGATGCCACACTTGATGCAGATAATGTAAATGGGATAATTGTTTTTGATGATGCTAAAAAGGCCCAAAGTGAATATTATACAAATAATGGAGCTGGCCCAAGCAAAGCAGCCGATGTATTCACATTTACGGTAACGTTCAATTCAAATTCAAATGTGCAAACCATTATGCCAGATATTTACATTTACAGGACTGGCGAAAGAGGAAGAGAAACACATTTAGATGGATACTATGGAAGTGCTATGGCAGACGTTTCTCTGTATAATACCAAAGATGATTATAACGGAACATATAACTCTGCAAATGGATTACCATGGGTTGTGGAAGTAGTAACATCAGATAAGAGTTTTGCTCACCCCAATGAGAAAGTTGACATTCTGGTAGCCTATCCATTATTTCAACAGTGGGCCCAGAACAACGGAAACAGTGCAATTAATTGGATGCAATCACCAGCTCTAAGTAAAATTTTTGATCTCCTATAGAGACAAAAACCAACCAATAAAAAAGGGGCCAATTGGCCCCTTTTTTATTTAAAATACCTCACCTGCAATTTTCTGTATGTTATCCACCTTACCCATAGAATAGTAATGCAGTACCGGAACGCCTGCAGCCTTAAGCTCCTTACTTTGCTCAATAGCCCATTCTATACCAACCTGGCGAACCGCCTTATTGTCTTTACAATCAACCACGGCTTTTACCAAATCATCAGGTAAATCCACATGAAAAAAGTGGGGTAAAACACTTAGATGCTTTTTAGTTGCAATTGGCTTAATACCCGGAATGATGGGTACATTAATACCAGCCTTTCGGCACTTGTCAACGTAATCGAAGTACTTCTGATTATCAAAAAACAACTGGGTAATTATGTACTCCGCTCCTGCATCAATTTTCTTCTTCAGCCATTGGATATCATTATTGATACTTGGTGCCTCAAAGTGCTTTTCCGGATAACCAGCAACTCCTATACAAAATCCTGTAGGATCGTTGTTTTGAAGTTCTTCATCTAAATATTTACCCTCATTCATCCCCTTTATCTGCCCCACCAAATCTGCAGCATATTTATGGCCATCCTTTTCGGGGACGAAATACGTTTCTCCTTTTATCGAGTCACCGCGTAATGCCAAAACGTTTTCTATTCCAAGGAAATCCAAATCAATGAGTGCATTCTCCGTATCCTCCTTGGTAAACCCGCCACACAAAATATGCGGTACCGCATCAATATGATATTTATGTTGAATAGCCGCACAGATCCCCACAGTACCCGGGCGTTTCTTAATCGTCTTTTGTTCAAGCAATCCGCTATCATGGCGCTTATACACCACTTCTTCCCGGTGGTAAGTAACATTTACAAACGGTGGTTTAAAATCCATTAACGCATCAATGGTACCGTATATCTCCTTTATGTTTTGCCCTTTAAGGGGAGGAAGAATCTCAAATGAGAAGATCGTGTCCTTAGCGTTGTTTATATGGTCTATTACTTTCATCTACTATATAATATTTAAAAAGGAAAAATTAAGATTTGGTTTCCTGGTTGTTGGTTATTAGTTCGGGTTGTAAATTTTGTCATGGTTTCTCTTCAAAAAACACACGCCAAAATTTGGCGAGTGGTTGTTAGTGAAGCCCCGCGCTAACGCACGGGGTTATTAATATGTGACCCCGCTGGGGTCGTTACTCTATGTTTTCTTAAGTTTAATCGTATTTAAAAACTCACTCCAGTCATTTTCAAATTCCTTATCTGTTAGTTCAATGCTTTTAAAAGTCTTGTAGTCATCATATGCTAATTGGCTATCCGTCCAATAGCCATAATTCTGGCCAAATGGCATTCCAACAATTGCTGCTCCTACTTTATTAAATCCTATTTCTCTTACGGCCAAATTATCCGTCAAATCAATCTCTATTTTCCAATACTTCACCTCCTCAAATAAGTCTTCAAAATCCGGGTTGGCCTTAGGAATGAAGGCTGAAACAACTTTCACAACCGTATTTTCTATTATCCTAGTAACCCACCCCGACCTAGGGCCTTCTTCTGGGTCCTCAAATCTTAAGTACACTTTTTCGTTCATCCTCGGCTTCCTAATAATTCAAACTAGGCCTCAGCCACCTTTCCGCTTCTTTAAAGTCCATTCCCTTCCTTTCTGCAAAATCCTCTACCTGGTCTTTTCCAATTTTTCCCAATCCAAAATATTTAGAATCAGGATGGCCGAAATAGTAACCCGATACTGATGAAGCCGGGAACATCGCTAAACTCTCTGTCAAGGTGATTCCTGCTTTTTCGGCATCCAAAAGTTTAAAAATGGTTTTCTTTTCTAAGTGGTCCGGGCAGGCCGGGTAGCCCGGTGCCGGACGAATACCACGGTACTTTTCCTTAATTAACTCTTCATTCTTTAAATCTTCATCCTTAGCATAACCCCAATACTTGGTGCGCACTTCGTGATGCAGCCACTCGGCCGTAGCTTCCGCTAGTCGGTCGGCCAGTGCTTGTACCATTATGGCTTTATAGTCATCAAGATCGGCCTTGTATTTAGCCACCA
>CAXBJE010000182.1:0-6703 GCA_963975525.1 uncultured Owenweeksia sp.
GAAAACGATCGCCTCCACCAAAGTCATGGGCATTTCCCTTAAGGGATGCAGGAACAGGAGCTGGATTAAAAGTTGATGAGTAGGATTTGTTTCCAAAATTACCAGCTGCTGAGAAGTAAGTTACCCCTAGTGCATTTACCTTGTTTACGGCCTTGGCCACTTGGCCATCAGATAAAAATGGTTCCGTAATAAAAGTGATGTCATCACAAATAATGTCGCAACTGTCTTGTTGTAATTCTTCAATTCCCTGGGCAAAATCACCGGGGCTTATGTAGCCCGTTCTAAAGGCTAGTTCCGCCTTTGGAGCCACATCATGAATAATCTGTAACATGGCACGGCCTTCATCCGAGCGCACGCCAAAGGGATATTCTTTAAGAACCTTTACAGGAGTTGAGTTTTTTGGGTTGCCAAGTCCAGGAAGGTCTTCGTTACTCACGTCTGTTTGGGCAGGGTTTCCGGGCTTAGTGTTATAGCTATCCGAGAGAACACCGATTTTCACTCCCTCTCCATAAACTTCAAATGCCTCACGGGTAAAGTCAGCCCGCATGGCAGCGTCACCCTGGGTTTGAGCCAAGCCATTTAAGGTTATTGGCGGATACAAAGGACGAACATGGTTAATGAGATTTGGAAGGCTATCTAGTTTAACAAGATTTCTGATTGGGAAAAGCCCCGAGATGATCAATGAATTTGGGCCATTGTTTAAGATTTTGGTAAGGCCATAGGGCGGAGTTTGTAATAAGGCCAATAAGGTGGCATATTGTCCCTGTATGGAAATCACCTCTATAAACACACTGTCACTTTGCAGAATAAAAACACTGGCCGTAGTATCCTGAAAGGTTGAATCCTTGGAAAGTGCAGTAAGCTCAGAACCTATGATGTCTTTGGTTTTCCCACTATCAGGTGGAGCAATTGGTGGTTGGATACACTGGAAACCTTCAACACTAACATTTATGGATTTTACGCAACCCTTGGAGTTGGTTACCGTAAGGGTATAAATTCCTTTTTTACTTACTACAGGGCTAAAACTGTTCACACCACTAATAATGTTTCCATTAGTGGTTGTCCATTTAGGAACTCCGGTAGTTGAAGTGCTGCTTCCCGCAATAGTTACAGTGGTTTTGCTGCAACTCAATGTATCTGAAGCAGTGGCCGAAACGGTAAATGCATTTTTACAGAAGTCAAAAGGAATGTGGTTTACCACGGTATTATTTTTTAACCTCACTTTTCCACTACTAAACAGTGCTCCATTTATTATGGCTGAGGAAGTACCACCTGCAACTACAATGTCTCCATACGGAGCCCAAACAGTACCCTTCCATTCTGCGTTTCCTGATCCAGCGCCAGGAGTCATACGCCAGGAAGTGCCGGATGCATCTGCACCATGAACTTCCATAAATATCCGTGAAGCCCCACCTCCATTAATAATGCTGGTTTGTATTCGCCCCAGGTTCACTGTGCCTTCTACAAAAATTTGGATTTCACCTGCAGCCTGATTCTTAAAATCGAATACAAAAGTGTTGGTGCCTGAGTTGTTGATGTTTTTAAGGATGTAATCTCCAACCCCGTTAAAGGTGATGGTTTTACTACCATTTAAATTAATACTGCCATGAGTTCCCGGGGAAATGGATTGAGTTGTGCTTATGCTGCCAGCCCCGCCAGTTCCAAAGCTGCTAACAGATGGAAATGCAGGTAATATAACGGTAGGATATGAAGCGAATACTTCACCTCCTGCCGGGGCAGGGCCATAGTAGTTGGTGCCCGCAGGATGTATGGCTTTTCCGTTTAACGCCCCGGGTATTATCGCAATGTTACCATCTGCAATTACATCCGTTGAGAAGGTGGAGTTTGCTTCCGCAAAAAGTGCTAAATCTGTGCTGCCACTTGTATTTGATACATAAACATTTCCCTGAAATTGATTTTTACCGGTTGCATAAAACCCTTGTGAGGCTACAATTGCTCCATTGTGTGCTAGGTTTTGAGCCGCATCACCATTGGTGGTGGTTATTGCGGATGGCAAAAGAATGGGGCTTCCGTTTTTATCAAGATTTAACTGCATGGAAAACCCGCCCTTGTTTTGTGGGCTTGAATAGTTGCGGACAGCCATAGTAATGGTGTTTACCCCTTTCACCAAAACGGTATCAAGATTAATGGGCTTTACTATGTCAAAGGCATCATATCCAACACCACCATTTGTAATACTGCCGTTAGCATTTATTTTTAGAAAATGAGGCACTCCCGTAAATGTGCTGTAATCAGAAAGCTGTTGCCTGAAGAGGCGATGTCCGTTAATATACACTTCTACGTTATCATCAAAGTACATTGTAAACTCAGCGCTCACACCAGTGGCATCACTAATAAAGAATGTGTTTTGATAAAACGTGATGTTGTTAGGAGCAATGATGTTTTGAGTACCCGCTACATTTGGGCGACCTTTTACACCAGGGTAAGAAGGGCCGGTTAAAACGGTTTGGGTAAAGGTGGATGAAGACGGTAATGAAGCTACTCCCAGCCAGTTGGATTTTCCATTATCTGGAAGGGAAGAAGTGCTTTTTTGCCAGGAGGCATTGCTAATAATGGAGGCTGGTGCAGTAGGGCAGCTACTATAAGCCAATGTTAGTGGAGTGATTGGAAAAACCGAATCACAACTACTGATTAGAACATTGTTACGGCTACCTATTGCTCCGCTATTTACGGTATTCCCAGAGCCGATAATTACTCCGCAATTATCGCCCGGAGCACAGCCATTATCTCCAGCAAGAATAGCATAATCGCTGAGTTGCTGGGATTGGGCGGTAATGGTATTTGAGGAAATGAGAAATAAACTAGTTGCCCATAAAAGGCTAAAGCCCAAGGCTGACAGGCCCTGAATTTTTAGGTTAAGAAAAGTCATGATCGGTTAAGTATTAATTACCACCGAAAGATACTCATTTACAGATTGGTAAATATATCAGGTGTTGAAATTAGTTGCATGCATGTTGCAGCTTGGTGTTTAGACTTTGAAATAGAATCCCTCCAAAAAAAAAAGCCTCAATTGAGGCTTTGGAAATACTGTATAGAAATGTGGTAGTAACGGTTGATAGCCTATCGCTGAACGTTTTTCAACGTATTCTCTACCGATTGATCAAACAAATCACCAAGAGAAATACCAGCATACTCGGCTTGCTTAGGAAGAATACTCTCTTTGCTTAGTCCGGGGATGGTATTCACTTCAATAAAAAACGGAACTCCATTTTCTGTCACTATGTAGTCTACCCGAGCCAGACCATTTAGGTTTAGACTTTCGTAAATAAACTCACTTTCCTCCAAAATTTGAGAGTAGGTTTCGTCACTTATACGTGCAGGAGTAACCTCTTCTGAAAGTCCGCTGTACTTAGATTCATAATCAAAGAAATCGTTTTTGGGAACAATATCCGTGGCCGCCAGTGCTTTTACGTAACCACGATGATTTGTAACCCCGCAGCCAACTTCAGTGCCTTGCACCATGGCTTCAACAATAATCTGGGTGTCCACTTCAAAGGCCTTATCAATGGCGGCCTGCATTTCGCTATAGCGGTTTACCTTGGTAACACCAATGCTAGATCCGCTACGGTTAGGTTTTACAAAACATGGTAAGCCAACATGGGCCACTATTTCTTCAGGATTATACGCCTCATGTTTTGCCAGATAATAGGCTTCAGCAATGTTAACGCCTAAGCCTTTTAGTAGCATGCTGCATTCCGCTTTGTTAAAAGTTAATGCACTTTCAAATTGGCCTGATGAGGTTTGTGGCATCCCGATAAGATCAAAGTATCCGGCCAATGGCCCGTCTTCTCCCGGTGCTCCATGGATGGCATTAAAAACAACATCAAACTTCAGCTTTTCCCCATCAATGGTTGCAGAAAAGTCGTTCAGGTCAATACTGTGTTCATTGCCCGATTTATCCAACACCACCCATTTGTCGCGTGTAATTACCACCTTGTAAGGGTTGAACTTGATTTTACTAAGGTTATCATAAACCACAGTACCTGATGCTATCGATACTTCATATTCAGAGGAAAAGCCTCCCATTACCACGGCTACATTGTGTTTCATAACGTTTACAAAAAATCGAAGACAAAGTTAATTTTTAAAGAATACGATAAACGTACTGGTGGGATTTGGTTAAAACAAAAAAGACACCCCATTTTGGAGTGTCTTTTTTATCATCGATTTTATAGATGTTTTACTTATTGTCTAATTGCCCAAAAACCTTTTGGAGTATGGCATTCACCCTGGCCAAAGGATTAGAACGAATATCTCTTTCTTCTTCAGAAACTTTTAGGAATAAACCATCCAATCCACGCTCGGTGCTATACACCGAAAGATCAGCCGCAGCAATAGTGTTTACACCAGCCAATTGACCAATAGTGGTAATGCCCAAACTTGTATTCAAAATGTTATTATAAGATTGAACAAATGCCTCGTATTCATCTACCACGCTGGAGTTTCCAATTTTAACAGATTTTAAGCTCGCATCAATTTTAGGCTCGTACTTATTAAATAGTGTAGCCTGGGTACGGGTTTTTAGGTAAGAGGTAGCAGCCGTGCTATCTCCTCCAAAAAGGATATTAAATCCATCCACAATGGTGATGTCTGTAATGGCGTCAACAAATATGGGCCCCGCTGTTGTGGCTGCATCTTCAGCCGCACGGTTAATTCCCTTTATCAATTCATCTTCCTTGCTTTTTAGTCCCGGAATGTTTATCCCTAATAAAGGGTTGGAGTAGCCATTGTACAATTGATCACCAGTAATGGTTACACCTAAATAGGTGATGGATTTTGCTTTAAAATTGGTGATGCTGGTTTGCACTTCCGTTGGAAGTAATATGCGCACGGCCAAATCCTGATAATAGCCATCCTCTTTGCCTAATGTGGCTGTAGAAGTATCTGTACCAACAATTAGTGCAGATTTAAGACCTTCTACAATTTCTTCATCCGTAAGGTTTGTAGAGCCTAAAATATCATCAACAGATACGTCTTCGCAGGAAGACAAACTGAAAATGGCCAACAGGCTTAAGGCGGGAATCAATTTTTTCATTTCTTTTTATTTAGGATTGAACTAATTTAAGAACTGCGCCAACCTCATAATTATTTTTGCCGTTAGTTAATAGTGAATGAGGCTTACGCTCTTAAGGGACACAAAGGTCAGCCAAAAATCTAAAACATGAAGTATTTCTATTCTGTTATGCTTGCAACGCTCTTTCCAGCGTTCGTTTTTTCGCAATGCCTTGCTGATGCAGGATCAGACCAGCACTTCTGTTCTGATTTTCAAAAACCTGATACCATAACCCTTGGTGGTCAACCCACTGCATCTGGTGGTGCTATGCCTTACACTTACAAATGGAGTTACCTAAATCCACCAGGGGCTTTCTTCAAATTGAAAGCATCCGTTCTTTTGAATGATACTACCGTTGCCAACCCCGAATTTTACGGAAATGGGGCCTATGGTACGTCTACTTTTCTAGTTGAGGTTGTAGATAACAATTCTATAAGTTGTTTTGATACAGTGGTAATAACGGAGTCTATTTTTGTCTCGCACCTTGGTCAGAACAGTATGACGGTAAATGCAGGTGATACCATTACATTTTTATTTGGCTCAAATGTAATGAGCAACCTGCCCATCAAAAGTTATTTATGGAGGCCCAACCATGGTATGATTGACTCTACTAGCCTAAACCCAACTTTAGCACCAAGTAAGAGTATGTCGTATCACGTGGTGGTTACTGATTCGGCTGGCTGCACTGTAAAGGGGGGTGATTATGTATTTGTAACTGTAAACTATGTTGGTTTGGACGAAGCTCATCTACAAGATGAAATCAAGCTGTATCCAAACCCTGCCCAAAGCTATCTGGGTATTTACTTTCCTGAAGAGCTTGCTTCAAGTCAATTTAACATTAGCATCAGAGATGCTAGTGGCAGGAGCGTAAAAACTTTTACTCATGAAAAAGGAGAGGAGTTTAAGGGAGAAATAGCTCTACCAAATGGATTGTACTTTGTGGAAATTAGTAAGTCAGGTGAGCGTATTGGTAATTATAAGTTGATGGTTGAGAAATAGAAATGTGGATCTAAAAATCCAAGGTCATTTGAACATAACTTTCCTTCTCCTCAGTTTCGAGGTTAGAAAGGGTTATACCTAAAAGTCGCACTGGTTTTTGTGGAAAAGGCTGATGCAGTAGTTCAAGCACTTTAGAAAAGAGCTCATCGTGGTTATCGGTATAGTGTTGAAAGCTAAAGCTGCGAGTGTGCTGCTCAAAATCAAAATCTTTAATTTTCAAGGTAACCGTTTTTCCGCGTGCTTTGGAGGATTCAATGCGTTCATGAACCGTTTTCATTATTTTTTGCAATACTTCTTCCATTTCCTCTTTAGTTTTGAGATCGGTTGAAAAAGTTCGTTCTGCTCCAATGGATTTTCGAATGCGATCGGGCTTAACACGGCTTTTTTGTAGCCCTCGGACGATATTATAATAATGCACCCCGCTTTTGCCAAACTCCCTCACCAATAAGGTTTGGTCCCAGGCCTTCATATCACGGCCATGGTGAATGCCCAGCTTTTTCATTTTTTCGGCTGTTTTTTCACCAATACCATAAAACTTACGGATGGGCAAAGCCTCTAAAAATGGAATTACTTCATCGGGCATTATGGTTTTTTGCCCATTGGGTTTGTTGATGTCGCTGGCCACCTTAG
>CAXBJE010000183.1:0-6672 GCA_963975525.1 uncultured Owenweeksia sp.
ACGAATTTTTTTAGAGAATTGTGAATTGGTGTAAACACCGGCCCCAAGCCTCAAACCCTCATAACCTGTATAGGCCAAAAACTTGTTCACCTTCAACTCTAAATCTCCAACGGTAAAAAAGCCGCGATAGATGTTCCGCAGGCCGTTCATCATAAAATCAAACTTATAGCGCTCACCAATACTATCCATGTGGGCATAAGTTTTACTTTCTTTTAAGTTGAGTTCAGCCGGGCGGTATTTCTCCCAAAATTCATCGGTAACATCTGGTGCACCAACGGTAAGTTCACGTTTTACGTGGTCAAATTGCTCATCAGCAAGTGGAATGTTAATTTCCACGCTATCTACAAATAGCTGACTGTAAACAAAGCCCGGGTCATTAAAAAATGGCATTTGCTCCAGTTGCAACAGTATACCTAAATCCATAGGGAACCAATTACCATCAGGCAGTTGCTGATAATAGTGTTCCATGGCAAAATCAACGGTGCTCTTGTAATTAGGCTCTGCAAAAATGTACTCCATCGCCCAGCCGTTGGTGTTGATGTGTATTTCTCCTTTAAGGCCTTCAAAGTTAGCGCCCATCCTTGGCTGAAAATACATGATGTAGGTGGAGTCCGTGCCCTTAATCACTGTATCCTGAAGGATGAAAAAATAGCGCTTATCCGAACCTTTGGCTAAAGGCGTAATGTAAAACTCGGTGAGTACCTGAATTACGTCATCATATAACCCGAAGTACTGAATGTTCTCAGCCCCTACAGCCATGATACTCTTTTTAAAGCCACTGATTTTGGTGCCGATAATTTCTTCCTTAAAAAGGTTAGGCTTTTTAAACCGTGTTTGAGAAACGGTTTCTGACATCAATAAATAGCGGTTGGAGAGTACGCTGGCCGTGTCCGATTCCATCAACTTTAACTGCCTGCGGGCAGAAATCAATGAGTCCAGGTTTCGGGTGAGGATATTTTTATTGTAGGATTTAAATCTGTAGCTATCGTACTTTTTTGGGTCGTTGTTATCGGCATTGGCAATGGCATTGCGAATAATTCTTAGCGCTGGGTTTTCACCGGCTTTTACCACGGCCTCCTGAAGGTTGGTGGTAAGGGCTTGCATCTCCACCCTAAGTACACCAGTTTTTGGGATGTTGGCTAGAGTAATAACCACCGGCTCAAAGCCAATGGAAGTAATCTGTAGTTTCTCAATTAGGCTTCTATCCTCGATGGTAAATTTTCCGTTTACATCAGTAGATACACCCAGGCTAAGCCTAGCGTTATACAACACATTCACAAAGGGAAGCTCCTCTTTGGTGTCCTTATCTACAATAAGCCCCTCCAGTTTTTGACCATTGGCCATTAAGGCAAGAGCAAACAGTAAAAGCGAATAAATATGTTTCATGAATGTATGTGGTGTGAGGGCAGTGCCTCAGGGTCAGTTTTTTATCGGAGCGCAAATTTAGGTTTTAATCTTTTTTTAAGTACACGAATTAATTGCCCTGAAAAGCATATTCGGCAGAAGCCAAATACACCGTGAAAAATGAAGAAAACGACAACTGTATTGTGATATTTGCACCCATTGTAAAATCAATCTTGTTTTAGATGTTCGATACGAATTTAAGCTCCATATCTCACGCTATCACTCACTTTATTGGCAATAAACTAAAGGATGAGGAGCTAAGACTTAGCACAGAGGAATCTGTTTTTGATGAGCCTACCCGCGCTATAATCTGGAAATATGTAATGTCGGCATTTAAGCAGCCGGAGTTTTACAGGTTTACCCATGCGGCAGAGCTCGACCTTAATAATGTATATACCATTGCCAAAGATGTTTTTAAGGATGAGCAGGTTTTTAAAAAACGTTCCAATGACTTGGCGGCATTGCTGCAGCAGCACTCTCAGCATCCACAGGTAAAAAGTGGCGAACTCTTCATTTTATATTTTAAGAGACTCACATTTGGTGCCGTTACGGGAGATGCTATTGGGATTTTTAAATCAGAGAAAAAGGAACCATTCCTGTTTACAGAAGAACAAGACAGCATTATTGATATACACAGTTTTCAGGGGATTAGCCCCAGCAAGGTAGATAAGGCTTGCCTTATTTTTAATGTGGATGAGGAAGATGGTTATCAGGTACTTTCTGTAGATAATTTGAATAAAGGGGAGGAAACCAAGTTTTGGTTTGAGGATTTTTTGAATATCAAACAGCGCTCAACGGAGTACTCCAAGACGGCCGGTATCATCAACATTACCAAGGATTTTATTTTGAATGACCTGAACTCTGATAACCTTATGGACAAGTCGGAGAAAATTGATTTGCTCAATAAAACCAAGGATTTCTTTAAGGAGAATGACGCTTTTGATCAGGAGGAATTTACTGTGCAGGTGTTTGAGGATAAGGGCGTGGCAGATCGCTTTAAAGCCTATACCGCAGAGAAGGACCGCGATGGCTTTAAGTATGATGATGGCTTTGATATTTCTCAGGAGGCGGTAAAAAACAAGCAGCGAGTTTTTAAAAGTGTTCTAAAGCTGGATAAGAACTTTAGTGTGTACATCCATGGCGATCGTACCAAGATTGAAAAAGGTACGGACGATAGCGGTAGAAAATACTATAAGCTGTTTTTTGAGGAGGAGAGCTAGGTCCAAGGCTAATAACCGTAGCCGGTAGTGTCGCTAAAATCTATAGCGGATCTTGTGATTGTAATGGTTCCATCAACATGAAAAGTTACATCACCCTTAATGATGGAGTCTGTTTCCATCATATTTTCCGCATAAACATCCACACTCAAATATTCATATTTAAGCATTGAGGTTTGCGGGTTAAAACGCACGGTGGCATCAAAATCTACAAAATGGGGTACTTCAACACGGAAGTCACAATCCCATGATTCGTGCGGGACGGATGGAAAACATATTTGCTTTGGAGCAGGCCCGGACATATCAATAATGGAAACCTTTTTACCAATCGAACTGTAAAAGCCAGCAGGTTTGCCAGCCGTGTTCTGAATAATGAGATAGGTTTTTGGGTCGGATTTCAGCAAATAAATTTCATGAATAGGAAAGAGATAGGCAGGCGATTCTCCCAGTTTCACGTTGTCCGGTGTTAAAATTTCAGATTCATAGTTAGGATTACAATAGGCACCACAACCCTCGCCTTCGTAAACTACAATTTTGTAGAGTGAGTCTGGTGTGTAGGAGATAGAAGCTCCATACCATGATAGCCGATTTTCGTAGTAAAATACACTGTCCATGTACTCATTTGTCAGCTGGTCATAGTTTTCAAAATACTCTTGGTATTGAGCTATTAGAAAGGAGTCCATAAGTGTAGCCAATAAAATAGAGTCATTCTGTTTGGCGGAAGTTGAATTTCCTAAAGCCAAGTCATCATTAGTGAAGCTAAAAATGAAAAACCCCAGGGCGAGTGTAAAGGTTAACAGTATTCCTTTTGTCATGCGTTATTAATCAGTTTTCAAATTACGGATTTCATATCGGATTAAATGAGGTGTTCTGCAAAGGCAGAGCGTTGGTTTAATATTTCCAGTCAACCAGAAAAGCAGAGATGAAAACAAAGTTTTGGTGGATCTAATTGTGTCAATTTTCATCCCCGTTTTGGTATGGCGCATGGCTGTTCCGCATAAACCCTAACTGTTAAATTTTTTAACTTTTACAAAATCAATGTTGGCACACCGTTTGTGTAATTCTTAGCAAGAAGTAATGACTTTTCATGGTCATTGGTTTTTAAGGTTAGGTTTAGGTTAATTGGTTGGAAGGCCGGCTCTGATAAAGGGCTGGCCTTTTTTTTGTGTTGTGATTGGAGCCTCGGATTTTTTTGCGGGTCCTCGACTCCGCTCGGACTGGCTAACCAACAGAGTGCAGGTTTATAAATGACTTGAGTTATTGAATGCCTTTACGGTGATACATGTTGAAAACCGTAGATAAGTAAATAAGAGCTTAAGGTTATGTTGAGACAATTCTTATTGCAGATTAGGACCTTACCGTTATTGTTAGCTGGTCCGAGCGAAGTCGAGGACAATAGGAAATAGAAACGTCAGAGTAAATCATCTGCCTTAGGCCTATTCAAAAAGTGACTTTCATTTTTACAAATAGCCAACTCTCTCATTTTCTCCCAATTATCTTCTATCAATGCCAATTTCTTTTTTGCCGACCAGCCTTTAAGTCGCTTTTCCCAACCGTGCGCCAGTTTATAATCAATAAACTGTTCTGCAAAAACCAATTTAACTGGTCTTCTTGTAAACGTATACGCCTCGGCATTGATGCCAAATTGGTGTTCACCAAACCTACGGTCTAAGTTGTTGGTGATACCCGTGTACAGCGTTTTATCCGAACATTGTACGATGTAAACCCAAAGAGACATGAAGTGAAATTAGGTAAATAATGGTTTCGGTCCTTGACTCCGCTCGGACTGGCGAACTTTCTTATGGTAGTATTATTAGATAGGAATTTGTCTTAGTGCAAGTTTTTCAACCCTCTATTGGTTCTGGCCACAAACCCCGATGGTTGGCTGGTCCGAGCGGAGTCGAGGACTATAATAAGCTCTTTACTCATTCAACCCCACACCTATCAAAAATAGTCTTGATCTCAGGCTCCACTTCCAATCGTCTTAGTGGCGGAATGTTGGCTCCCCCGGTATTACCCAGGGGAACTTTGCCAACAAATGATTTTACACCACCCACCAATAGCCTTGGTATTTGACCAAGTATCTCGCGGGTGTTTTTAATCTTGATGCCGAATAACAACATTTTCCAGTGCACATAAGTGTGCGGCCAAGCAAACCGCTGTCCCAATACATGAGCCCTTTCCAAGTGTAGCCAGGCTGCTGCATAGTTGTTAGATTGCAGATGCTCGTTATAGCTGTCCAACTCTGATTTCAGAAATGGCTTCAACGACTGTGGTGCATTTATTCGAAATCGCATGGGCATTGTTATTTCTTTTTCTTTTCCAAAGTATAATACAAGCCCACATAAATGTTCCTCCCAAAAATTGGCCCCCACGCAAAGTTGGTGTCAAAGTAAGCGTCATTAGGGTTTTCGGCATTAATAATTGGGTCATCCTGACGGAAGTTCAATAGATTATCAACCCCGGCAAAAATCTCAATACCATTTTTAAAGGTTTTATTGATTTGTGCATTAACCGTAAAGAAGTCATCGGAATATTCAGCACGTTGAAATTCAGCTGGAATCAACTCTGTTTTGGGCAATCGCTTTTCACCAAACCAATTCACGGTAAGGTCAAATTTCCAGCCTTTTTCAGTTCGGTATCCAAAATTGGTAAAAGCCCTATGGGTAGGGATGAGGTAGCTCTGTGCCTGTCCATCCAAAAACTCCTCTCGGGCATCCAGGTATTTATACGCCAGTCGCCATTCCAGGTTTTTAAACACTTCATAATCGGCTTGAGCCAAAAAGCTGAAAGACTGGCTCCCCTTGGTGTTGATGAAGTAGGCCTGAGTTGGGTCACGATCCAAGTCTACCACCAGTTTATTTTCAAACCATGTGTAAAATGCATCGGCATTCAGCTTTAAGAATTTACTTCCAAAGGGGATGTTTTGTGAAACACTAAATCCAGAATTCCACGCCACCTCTGGTTGAAAAGGCATTATCCCATTAAAGTTAACCGCTCGGCTGGAAGCTAAAACATTGAGGTTTTCAGCCACAGCATTGGCGGTACGTTGTCCACGGCCACCACCTAATCTTAAGGTGGTGTTTTCGGTGGGCATGTAGCGTAAGTTTAGCCTTGGCGTGAAATACGCCTTCTCAAAATAACTGTTGTAGTCACCTCGTATACCAGCCACCATGGTAAATCTTGTTCCGGGTTCAAAAGTGTATTCCACATAGGCTCCAGGCACAATTTCGTCACGTACCTGATTGAATAAAAAACCATCAATGTTATTTGCTGTAAGTTGATCTGAAACGTTTTCCGCTTGCAGCGAAATACCTGCCCTGTACTTATGCACGGTAGTCCCAATTATATCCTGAAAAATAGAGTTGAGATAAAAGGCATTCTGATCAGCAAAGTGTTGCAATTGACCAAAAGTGCCTTTGTGGTCCTGATGACTAAAACTATAAATCAGTCCTAAACTCCGGAAAGCTTCATTTTTAAAAACATATCCATTTTTCCCAAATATTTCAAAACGCTTTCCATGAGATTCGTACCCCCACAGGCTATCCGCGGGGTTTTCATTTTCCACATAGTTGGTTTGCCCACCAATTTTGTCATTTTTTATAGCTGAAACACCAAGTTGACCTTCCCACCCAGTAGTGGTTTTATAGTGCCAGCGGTTGCTGAGGTTAATCTGGCTACCTGTAGGCATATCTACAAAACCATCGTTATTTACATCATTTACACCTGAGTTACTGCTGCCATGTAAAAGAAAGGCTGTAGAAAGTTTTTCACCCACATCAAAAGTGGTTATGGCGTTTCCTTCAAATCTACCACCTTGGTTACCAAAGGCATTAATCAGCAATTTGGGGGAAGTTTCCGGTTTATAAAACTCCACATTAATTTGGCCTGTTATGCTTTCATATCCATTTAGTACAGAGCTCAAACCTTTGGTTACCTGAATGCTTTGCACAAATGGCCCAGGGATATATGTAAGTCCACTATTGGCGTTTAGGCCACGCGCAAAAGGGATGTTCTCTCGCTGGATTAAAGCGTATTTGCCTGCCAGTCC
>CAXBJE010000184.1:0-6667 GCA_963975525.1 uncultured Owenweeksia sp.
AAAAACGACCCTCCTGTTGCTTTAAATGATACCATTGGTGTTTTTAGCAATCAACTGGTAAATGTTGAGGTGTTGCGAAACGATTATGACCCTGAAGGTGACTCTTTAACAATATCAATAGTTACTCCGCCAAAACATGGCTTGGCCACGGCTACGGATACCACAATAAACTATAGAGCTAACCTTATTTATTGTGGTCCGGATTCGCTTCAGTATCGCATTTGTGATAATGGTTTTCCATCGCGATGTGCCAATGCCTGGGTGTACATTTTTGTAAAGCCGGCTGATACCGATCAGGACAGCCTGTCAGATAGCTTTGAAACGCTGACCATTAATACTGATGGAGATGCCAAAAACGATTATCAGGATGTGGATTCGGACAACGATGGAATCTTTGATATGACCGAAGCTTCACCAATTCGAAATATTTGTTTTCCAACAGTGATGGATTTTGATGGAGATGGCATTCCTGATTTCCGTGATATTGATTCCGACAACGATGGCATACCTGATTATGTGGAGCGTTCTACCATCATTGTTTTGCCTTCTGGCAAAGATGCTGACGGAGATGGAATTGATGATGCCTATGATTCAGACTTTGGTGGATATCTGGAAAGTAACCCCATAGATACGGATGGTGATGGATGGCCGGATTTCCGTGACCTTGACTCTGATAATGATGGAAGGCCAGACTCAGAAGAGCGTGGCCCAAACCCTGATAAGCCTAGGGATACCGATGGCGATGGAATCCCAGATTTCAGGGATCTGGACTCTGATGGCGATGGAATACCAGATAGCGAGGAAACTGATGAAGATTGCGATAAAGACGGTATTCCAAACTGGCTTGATCCTGACAATTGTGAGGTATTTGTGCCACAAGGTATTTCGCCTGATGGTGATGGTGTGAATGACTATTTGGTAATACCACAACTATATAAATATCCTGATAACAACTTAATGATCTTCAACCGCTGGGGAAATAAGGTTTTCGCTAAAACGCCTTATGACAATACCTGGGAAGGTAAAGCTTCGGAATCCGGAGTGATAAACGGAGATCAATATTTGCCAGCCGGCACCTACTACTACATTTTAGATTTAGGTGATGGCTCCAAACCACTCACTGGTTATATCTACTTGAAACGATGAAAAAATTACTCTCAACTCTAACTTTCAGCATGATTTGCTGTGCTTTGTTGGCACAACAAGATCCGCTGTTTACCCAATACCGCAGCAATATGCTTACGGTAAATCCGGCCTATGCAGGCAGCCGGGAAGCACTTACTTTTAATCTTTTACACCGTAACCAATGGGTTGGGATAGAAGGTGCGCCAACTACGCAATCTATCTCGGTACATGGGCCACTGGCCTCTGATAAGGTGGGATTTGGATTGTCATTAATAAATGATAAAGTTGGCCCAACAAAGCAAGCCGGCATCTACGGAGACATCTCCGGAAGGGTAAAGGTTAGCGAAAAAGGCTACCTGGCAGGAGGTGTTAAGGTAGGGGCAAACTTCTTTAGCTCTAATCTTACTGAACTTACCCTGGCTAATAGAGGCGATGGCAACTTTGCAGAGAATGTGAATAAAACCATGCCCAATGTTGGGGTCGGGGTTTACTATTATTCAGATAAGTTTTATCTGGGTGTATCTGTGCCCAAAATCATTAAAAATACCCTTTATGATAATGGTAGTTTGGATGGGGCGGTATCTGAAAAGAGACATGCCTTTGTGAACTCTGGTCTTATTTTGGAATTGTCGCCACTGGTAAAGTTTAGACCAACCGCCATGGTTCGTATGGTTGGGGGCTCTCCGCTTTCGCTGGATGCAACAGCCACGTTTATTTTAGATGATCGCTTTTGGATTGGAGGTTACTACCGCCTTAGTGAATCCGTGGGTCTGCTTTTGGATTACAACTTTACTTCACAGCTAAAGGTGGGCTACTCTTATGATTATACCCTCACGGAGCTGCAGAATTATAACACAGGCTCTCATGAAATCGGGGTTACTTACGATTTTATCTTCAAGGAAAAAAGAATTCAATCTCCACGATACTTCTGATGAAAAAACTACTCCAACTCCCGTTTTTTTGTCTGGCCATTATCGCAATAAGCAGCTGCTCTGAAACCGCTGTAATTACGCGCGCTGACAATTTTTATGAAAATTACAATTACCCGGATGCTATATCTCGCTATAAGTATGCGCTAAAGCACGGGCACGAAAATCAACAATACCTAATGAAGCGCCTTGCTAATGGTTACCGCCTTCAGGGAGATTATGAAAATGCTTCTATCTGGTATGAGAAGCTCGTTAAATTTGAGCGGGTAGAGCCCGTGGAGTACTTTCATTATGCCAAAGTGCTGGAATCGGAAAAGAAATTTGCAGAGGCTCAACAATGGTTTGATAAGTACAAGTCCGTAATGCCTTCGGATTCGCGAGCATTTACCTATAGCAACTATTCTGTAAAAAAAGTTTCTGATCTGTATGAGGATAAAAAAACCTACGAGCTGTTCAATTTAAAAATGAATACAGAGTTTGATGAGTTTAGCCCCGCATGGTATGGTGATTATGTGGTGTTTACCTCAAACCGCCCGGACCAGGAGTTGATAAAAAGAAAACACAGCTGGAATGATACTTACTACCTGGACTATTTTATTGCTGAAAAAGAAACTGACGGTCAGTTAAAACGCACTCAATCTTACCCACTGCTCAATTCACCGTATCATGACGGCCCGCTTACCTTTAGTGAAAACGGTGATTTGGTAATCTTTACCCGCAATACTTCTAATCCCAACGGAAAACTGATTGCTGATGATAAAAGTACCGTCAGGCTCTCCATTTTTAGCAGCCAAAAAATTAATGATGGCGGTAGCACGGGATGGTCAGAGCCCAAGGAGTTGCCTTTTAATATCAGCGGATATTCTTGCCAGCACCCTACCTTAAGTAAAGATGGGCGCAAGCTCTACTTTGCCAGTGATATGCCCGGTGGAAACGGAGGGATGGATCTTTACGTTTGCGAAAAGAGAGGATGGAGCTGGGGGCAACCTAAAAATCTTGGAAACAATATAAACACTAGTGGCGATGAGGTTTTTCCATATATATACAAAGACAGTTTGCTGTACTTCTCCAGTAATGGTCATTTAGGTCTTGGTGGGTTAGATGTATTTGTAACCTCGGCTATTGATTATACCTACCCTGCTAACCTGGGTTATCCGATTAATGATGCAATGGACGATTTTGGGTTTATAATAGATGGGAAAGGAAAACGCGGTTATTTTTCGTCAAATCGCGAGGGAGGCCAAGGGCGAGATGATATTTATGGATTTGACGTAATTAAGAATAATAAGTATCAATATGAGCAGATAATGGATACAACCATGATGCCTTTGGTAGCCGATAATCAGGCGGGGATTGTTACTAACCCTGGTACTGCCAAAGGGCCTGGCCGCGTTACCGTTGTTGTAACCGGAGGTATTCAGCTACAGGTGTATGATCAAATTACCGGTAAGGGTTTGCCACATGCCACCATCAACATTTTTGATAAAAGAGGGGTGTTGCTCAATGCTGTACAAATGAAGGGGGATGGAACCAACCGTATTTCGCATAACTACCCAAGTGGCGAGTTGCGCTTTATTGCCTTTTATGGCGATTATAGCAGTAACCGTGTATTGGTTGAGATGAAGGATTTACCGGCAAATGGTGCCGTGGTAAAAATCCCAATGGTTAAGGATTTGGGTAAGATGCTAAACATAAACCCTATTTACTTTGATTACAACCGCGATAATATACGTCCGGATGCCGCCCGTGAGCTGGATAAGATTGTAAAGATTATGAAGGAAAACCCGGGAATGGTAATAGAGGTGGCGAGCCATACAGACAGCCGTGGGCAGTATGGGTACAATCAGGATTTATCGCAGCGCAGGGCACAAAGTAGTATGAAGTACATCATCAATCATGGTATTAGTTCCAGTAGAATTAGCGGAAAGGGTTATGGTGAAACACAATTGACCAATCAATGTGAAGATGATATTGCCTGTTCAGAACCTGAACATCAATACAATAGAAGAACGGAGTTTAGAATTTTAAAATTTGAATAAAAATTTAGCGGAAAAAGTTGGTTGGTGAAATAATTTATACTCTATATTTGCCGTCCGAAAAATGAAGGGAGCTTAGCTCAGTTGGTTCAGAGCATCTCGTTTACACCGAGGGGGTCGGGGGTTCGAATCCCTCAGCTCCCACTCTTCAAAAAAGGAAAGGCCTCAGCGAAAGTTGAGGCCTTTTTTGATTTCTAGATATTCCGTTAATTTTCAATTAGGAATTTTCCTATTTTTCGCGAAAATTAGACCCAAACTTTATGGAAAACTTTGAAAATCAAGAATTGAGTTTAGCTCAATCTAGCGCTGAAATTCGTGCTGCCTTTTATAAAAAAAACGTATGGCCACTTGGCTCTGGCGCTATTGCTCTTTACACTTATTGAAGTGGTTTTTTTAAGTTCAGAAGCCATAGTAAGTGTTGGCTTGGCAATGACTCAAGGATATACCTGGTTTATTGTGCTTGGCGGTTTTATGTTGGTTACCAACTTTGCAGAGCGTTGGGCGGCTGGCACGGATAATACTCAATTGCAATATGCAGGTTTTGTGCTGTACATTGTTGCCGAGGCCTTCATTTTTGTGCCACTGCTTTATATGGCCATTTTTGTGGCCGAAGATCCACTTTTACTTCAAAAGGCCTTAACAGTTACGCTTGGGTTGTTTACAGCTCTTACAGCTGTGGTTTTCTTTACAGGAAAAGATTTTTCATTCCTAAAGACGGCCATTATAGTTGGCGGAATTACAGCTCTAGTAATTATTGTAGCCGGTATGCTTTTCGGATTTGATTTGGGATTGGTATTTATGGGGGCCATGATTCTTTTGGCGGCAGCCTCCATTTTATACCAAACTTCTAATATCGTACACAAATACCACCCGAGCCAGCACGTTGTGGCGGCATTGGGCCTGTTTGCATCCTTTATGCTATTGCTATGGTACGTTATCTCTTTCTTTTTAAGTAGAGATTAGGCCAGCAAATTGATAATCAAAAAAATCCGTATCGGCACTGCCAATACGGATTTTTTAATATCATATAGTAATGTACTAGCCCGTCATTCCCAAATCTATATCCTTTAAGGATTCCGAATCACTATCCGCCATTACAATCATAAAGCTAAGTAGTGTAAGTAGTTCAGACTTTAAGAAATCTATACCCTTTACATCAATTAACTGATCTGCATTGTGGATTAGTTGTTCCAGCTTGCTTAGAGACTTCTTCTGAAATTCTCCAGGCTCAAAGCCTTCTAAACTGCTGTGTGAATAAAACACGTTAAGTAGGGAGTATGCAACTGCGGCTTGTTTCAGTAAAGAAATCGGAGATGGGTTGCTGGTAGTCGCAATATCCCGCTTTACGCTTTCAAGTTGAGTGATAATTTGTTTCATGAGTAGAGTTGATTGTGCCCTGTAAATATATGATGGTCAAACTTTAAAAATGTAGGAAAGAGTTTCACTAAACAAATTCTATTGATTGAAAATTAGGGAATTACATTTTAATTTATTCAAGTTTAATAGTGTAGAAAAAGTTAGAGTGTAAATGATATGATTGGCGAATAAGACCTTCAAATCGCGTGTGATTTAGTTGCAATCACCTTAATGAATTCACATTCAATTAGATGTAATTCCTGTATTTCGGAAATACGGAAATAGACTACATATTCGATGTTTGGGTTTTCCTGAAATCCAAATTTTGCAGGTTAATTGTTAATAAATTAGAAAACGAAGTCAAGTTGTTGATTTCATATCTTCGGGCCTCTAAATAGCTTACCCTGTATTTCTGCTATAGCTATCTAAAATCCAAATCCATGAAAAAGCTTATTGTATTGTTGGCTGTGGTTATCTGCTTGCCACTTTATGCCCAAACCGAATTACGTTATCAAAAACCTCCTAAAGAAATTTTGGACTTAGTGGATGCGCCACTGGCCCCGGGTGTTAATGTTGATAGCAAGGGGGAGAATGTTGTTCTCTTTTTCAGAGATCCATATAAGTCTATTGCGGAACTCTCGGAAACTGAGATGCGCCTTGCCGGACTTAGGATAAATCCTAAAACCAACATTGGCAGCCGTACCAGTTATTACAACAACCTTAAAGTAAAAAAGGCTAGCGGTAAAGCAGTGCGCAATGTGGCAGGTCTTCCTGCAAACGCAAGGTTATCCAACTTTAAATGGTCGCCCAATCAAAAAATGATGGCCTTTACGCATACTACAGAGAATAGTGTTGAAGTGTGGGTGATGGATATTGAAAAGGCCACCGCACGTAAACTGACCAATGCCGCGCCCAATGCCAACATGGGTAATCCTATTGAATGGTTTAAAGACGGCAGCGCTCTATTGGTTCGTATGCTTCCCCTCAATAGAAAAGAACTCATCAATACGGCTGAAGCTGTGCCTGGTGGACCGGTAGTATCGGTAAGTACAGGCGAAAAAGCCCAAAACCGTACCTATCAGGATTTGCTTAAAAACCCGGCTGACGAATCCAACTTTGAGCAGTTGGCTTATTCAGAATTGCATAAAGTTAATTTGGATGGGACCTCTGTACAATGGATTCCGGTTAGTGGAATGTATGATAATATGAGCTTTTCGCCAG
>CAXBJE010000185.1:0-6605 GCA_963975525.1 uncultured Owenweeksia sp.
ACGGCCTGCTGGTAATCTCCCATTTCTACGTTTGCATCAGTAAGGATACCGTAAACACGAGAGTTATGAGGGTTTAGCTTTAAAGCTTCCCTTCCTGTTTCGCGTGCCTCTTCAAATTTGTGATAGGATAATTGGATAACGGCTTTTGAAGTAAGTGCCCTGAATTTATCCTCTGATTTCTCAGGATTTTCAGCCAAAACACCATCAATCATTTTTACGGCTGCAGGATAGTAGTAGCCATAATTACCTGTGGCGCGGGCTTCCACTATAAATAGATCAGCCATTTTAAGGCGGCTTGCATAGTCTTTTGGATTAGAGGCAATATCGGCCTTAAGAGCCTTGTATGTGTTAAACATTTTGTTGGCCTCCATCTCTGAACCTACCTTGCCACTGCGGGCCAATAGTTCGGGGATTTCAATTTGTGAAGTGCTGGTTTCCACTTTAGCCGTTTCTCCACCTGCCTGATTACAGGAGGTTGTAAGAATTAGGCAAGAGGCGAAAAGACCTGCACAATAATATTTTAAAGTATTCATGGTTGCTTGTTTTTTGAAAAAAAGCTGTAGGACCCAAAGGCCCTACAGCTATGGTTATTTTAATCTACAGTTTTCTGATTTTCATCACATCAACAGTTGCCTCACGGCCCTCTGCCTGTGTAGATATTTTAATTAAATACATACCCGATGCAAGTTTTGGGGCATTCCACTCAACTTCATGTTGACCGGCTCCCTGCTTCACATCCTGTATTACAGCTACCTGCTTTCCTGTCATATCAAAAGCAGTAATCTCCACTTTGGTATCCGCTTTAAGCGTATACGCAAATTTGGTGTTATTGGTAAATGGATTAGGGTAGTTAGAGAACTGAATGTTCTCCTCAGTAGCTACACTTGATCCACTATTGTTTACAATAAAACCTTGCTTCTTAGTACCGCAGCTATCCAAGTCCATACGGAAGGAGAAACCTCCACGATCATTGGCCTTAGAAAGGTTACGAACAACAATTATCAGTTCATTGGTACCAGATTGGAATACATTATCCAAATCATCGGTAGTAACAAAGTTATAAGAGTCACCTCCCATAAATCCGTTTACCGGATTCATTCCACCGCTGAACATTACATCATGGGCTGGCCCCACAAAGTTGGCTCTACCAAAGCTATTGATAAGCAATACGCGCTTACGGTTGATGTAGATTTCTGCCTGATCATCAACAGTAGTTCTGAATCGGGCATTCAAATCTTCATATCCCTTAAGGGTGAACTCAGCACGATAATAGCTGATGTTATTTCCCGCTTTTATAGTGTTGGCGCCATCTACAGAATCCAAAGACTGGAAGTTGTAAGGCTGACCAATCATTACAGGATCAGTAAAGGTTCCGGCTGCAGGTAAGTTACCCATAGCACCATTCCATTTTCCGCTAAAGCTAGATGGGGTAATGGTTGTACTCTTCATAAACCCGCCATTACTTACAACACTTAAGTCACAAGCAGGAGGAGCATTTACGGCAGCACAGCTATCCACATCCATACGGAAAGAGAAACCCCCTTTATCAGATGACTTACCAAGGTTACGCACCACTACAATAATCTCATTGGTACCTGGGGTAAGGATATTATCCAAATCCATATTGGTAACAGCATTATAAGAGTCTCCACTCATAAATCCATTAGCAGGATTCATTCCCATCATAAACTTCACATCGTGAGCTGGTAGCCTCCAGTTATCCTTACCAAAAGAACTGATAAAGGTTACACGCGTTCCATTTATGAATACTTCAGATTGATCATCAACAGTCATTCTTAAACGAACGTCTAAGTCTTTAGCTGAAGTAAGGGTAAACTCCTTACGGAAGTAAGTAATATTATTACCAGTGGCAATAAGCTCAGTACCTTCTACCTGCTCCAAAGTTTGAGCGGTGGCATAAGGCCAACCTGTAGTAACAGGAGTAGTGAAGGTTGCAGCAGCAGGCACATTACCGTTTGTCCCACCCCAGTTTCCACTGAAGTTAGATTGGGTAATGGTAGTGCTCTTTGTCCAACTTGCGTCAGATACAATCTTAAAGCCGCATGGCTTTTCAGTAGGCTCAAGAACCTGTGGCTGCGTATAAGAAATAGACTTTCCACCACATTTACCAGCTCCGCTCCATGGCATGGCCACGTAAGGGAAGGTAGATTGGAATGGAGCATCATTTTGCTCTACACCAGTTGTGTATCCAATGGTTTTACCCAATTGGGCCGGGTCATCATAACCTAAACCAATAGCGGCCAAAACCACACCACCTACAGCTTGCAACTCAATACGGGTTACATCATCCTCAAGACGTCTTCCGTTAGGGAAACCATCCATGTTAGGAATGTTTTGCAAAGTGGTATCGCCGTTAAACCTAATACTGCGGCACCAACAAGTCCCAGAGAACTAAAGTCAGCACTGTTTCTTGCAGTTACAGGCACAGCCATGTTCAATCTCAACATATCTCCGCCATTAGGCAAAAAGTTATTGATGAAAGGCTTACCAGTAGCAACCGGGTTGCCACCTTTACCTGTAGCCAATTGATATGGACGTAGGTTAGGCACACCGGTATGGAATATCGGATTCAAATCCACAGACCTTGGAGCACCGGCTTTTGGAAGTAAGAAATTCTCGAAAGGAGATCCAGCTTCCATAGCAGTACCATTAAGTACCGGAGAACCTTTTACCACAAAAAGTCCGTCTTGTCCGTTACCAAAATCCAAACCTAGTGGGCTTGTGCTTCTCTGAATTCTTAAATCTGCAAATGCAGGAACTGCACCTCCAAAAAGAGAATCATCCATGTAAAGAGCCAATTCCGGATTATAGAAATAATCGTAAAAAGTGGCATCATTATAAGGGCTTGCAGCATTCCACTGATCTTTATCCCCTATTGGAATAACAGCTTCGTTGGTTAAAGGCATTCCCAAACGAGAAACCTGAACCCAGCTTCCTGAAGCAGAAGAAGTACCATCACCATTTAGGGTGGTGATTGACCTACGACTTGCAGAAGACCATACTCCGATTACAAAATCAGGATCAAGAATGTTGGCAGCCTGATTTACAGACTTACCATCTTTTTGAAGATCAGCAATTGGAATTTTGATAGCAATAGTACTTACGTTAAAGCAAGCCAGTCCATCTCTTGGCGTACCATTTTGACGTGGGGCATCGCCCAAGTCAAAAATACCTCCAAGGTCTACGAAGAAAGGATCATCAGTAGGACCACAAAAAACAGTCTCACCGCTTGAAGCAGTTGTAATGGCACTATTAAATAGTGATGCATAATCTGCAGCTCCTAGTCCGGCACCGCCAGTAATTGATCGGGCACCTATGTTGTATGGAGGAACAATTCCACCGCTAACAACAGTTGAAAAAGTAGCTCCACCATCTGTACTTTTCTCCATCATATAGGTAGTCTTTAAATTTTCCTGACCTAAGCGAATGTTGAAAAAAGTAGAACCATCCTGATTTGTTTTTGAAAAAGTAAATCGGTAGATGATGTCATCACCAGTAGTACTTGCATCATTATCAATATGGATTTCGTAACGGATATCCTCACCAAAACTGTAGTAGTTAGGACCGCCATGTGGCAATTGTCCGGGTACATAGTTGGCAATAATGGTTACCGTGTTGGGGTCATCAGGGCTACGGAATGCGTATACATCCGTGTTATCCGCAAGCGGATCAAAGGCGATTAATGGCGCCTCCCTGTGGCTCGAAGCCTGTAATCCGAAGCAGCCCAGTAAACTGAATACCGCCAGGAATAAGAGTGATTTATATATATTATATGTTTTCATTATATCTGTCTATTAAGTGTTAATTATTCAGTTCCTTTTTGAGCTACAGCCGTACCTCTCCATGGAGCCTGTACATAAGGGAATGAACTCTTAAAGGCGATATCATTCTGCTCTACACCAGTAGAATACTGTAACACGTTTACCAACTGATTGGTAACAGGGCTTACAGCCTCATTAGGGTTTGGATAGTAGTCATCATACCAAAGTCCAATAGCGGCAAGTGCCACACCTGATACAGCCTGTAATTCAATACGAGTTACATCATCCTCAAGGCGTCTTCCATTAGGGAAACCATCCATATTGGGGATAAACTGAATAGAAGTGTTGGCATAGGTAGGATCTGTAAGACCTAATACTGCAGCCTGAATAAGACCTTCGGAACTGAAAGCAGGGCTGTTACGCGGAGTAACCGGGGTAGCCATGTTCAACCTCAACATATCTCCGCCATTAGGCAAAAAGTTATTGATGAAAGGCTTACCAGCGGCCAATGGATTTCCACCTTTACCTGTAGCCAATTGATATGGCGCCAGGTTTGGAACTCCTGTATGGAAAATTGGCCATAAGTCAACTGAACGTGGTGCACCAGCTTTTGGCAACAATAGAGTACCAAAAATGGCATCATCTAAAGCAGTACCAGCTACAGCAGGGCTTCCTTTAAGTCCAAAAAGTCCATCAGCACCATTAGTGAAATCAAAAGCGCCTAAAGATGCTTTTTGAATTCTAAGTGCAGAAAATGCAGGAACTGCACCACCAAATAGATCGTCATCCATATAAAGAGCAAGCTCAGGATTGTAGAAATACTCGTAGTGAGCGGGGTTTTCATTGTATGGTGTTCTTGAGTTCCACTCGTCTTTTGCACCAATTGGAATAACAGCTTCGTTGGTTAAAGGCATCCCTAAACGAGAAACCTGAACCCAGCTACCAGAACCTGTAGAAGAACCTGCACCCAAAGTGGTAGTAGTTTGGCGACTGGCCGAAGCCCATACACCAATTACAAAATCACCATCTAAAATGTTAGCGGCCTGGCCTACTGCCTTTCCATCTTTTTGAAGGGTAGCAATGGGCACCTCAATTACCAAGGAGTGAACATTATACTGTGATAAACCATCACGTACAATTCCGCCATTGTTTTGACGGGGAGAATCTCCTAAGTCAAAAATTCCACCTAAATCAACAAAAAAGGGATCATCGGCAGGGCCGGCATAAACCATTTCTCCACCACCACCGGTAGCGTTTGCAATGGCACCTGTAATCAAGGCATCATAGCTTGCGGCACCAGCTCCTACTCCACTCTCTATAGAGCGAGGCCCTATATTGTTGGGAGGAACAATTCCATTAGCTACAATGGTAGAAAAGGTAGAACCACCGTCAGTGCTTTTTTCAAGCATGTAGGTAGTCTTCAAATTTTCCTGACCTAAACGGATGTTGAAGAAAGTGGTAGGATCTTCATTGGTACGAGAAAACGTAAAACGATAAATGATGTCATCACCAGTGGTGGAAACATCATTATCAATGTGAATCTCGTAACGTACATCTTCACCAAAGGTGTAGTAATTAGGACCTCCATGTGGAAGTTCTGCAGGAATATAATTGGCTATAAGCACCACATTGTTGGGGTTGCTTGGGCTACGGAATGCATATACATCCGTATTATCAGCCAAAGGATCATAAGCAATTAGCGGAGCCTCTCTGTGGCTACTCGCGATTGCAGTTTCGCAAAGGCCGCCAACAAACAGTGCAACTAGCAGTGCTGGCAGCGTGTTTATCGATAACCTTTTGGGTAAAAGTTTTAATCTCATAGTTATTGGAATTATTAATTAATACTACCACCACTTACGAGAGTCAACTCCTACCGGATTGACAAAGACCGTTTAATATTTATAGACAAAGCCTTTGAACTACAGTTATTAACAGCCATTATATGTTGTAAAATTCACACCTGATAAATGCTCACTACGTTGATTAGGCTTACTGCCAAAGACTATTAGGTTTGGTCCGTTTATTTTACCCAGAAGATTTTTTCACAATTAAAAAAAATATAGAAATTGAAAATTAATAAGTGAAACTGTGTGCTTAGGCGTAATACAATATGTAATTTCGGTTATACTTATTTCTACATTGCTACAATTACCACTCTACCCTTTAGTATAGATCACAACCTATGAGTACAGAAACACAGGAACAACTCGAAAACAAAGAGATCACCAGCCGATACCGCACCCTTTTAAGAAGTCTTCCGGATAGCACTGATTCGGATGATAAAAAGCTGATTAGAAAGGCCTTTAACCTTGCCAAGGATGCCCATGCTGAAGTAAGGCGCAAATCAGGTGAGCCCTATATTTTTCACCCAATTGAAGTGGCAACCATTGTGGCCAAGGAGATTGGACTTGGACCGGTATCTGTAGCATCAGCTCTTATACATGATGTAGTTGAGGATAGTGAATACACCCTTGAAGATATTGAGCGATTATTTGGTGACGAAATTGCTCGGATCATTGATGGCCTCACAAAAATTTCAGGGGTGTTTGATCAGAACATTTCTATGCAGGCGGAGAACTTCCGTAAAATGCTTCTCACCATTTCTGATGATATTAGGGTTATTATCATTAAGCTGGCCGATAGGCTGCATAATATGCGTACCATGGAATCCATGCCGCAGCATAAGCAGTTGAAGATTGCCTCTGAAACGTTGTACCTATATGCTCCCCTGGCCCACCGCATTGGTTTATACAATATCAAAACGGAACTTGAAGATCTTTCCCTAAAATATACAGAGCCTGAAGTTTACCGCGATATTGCCTT
>CAXBJE010000186.1:0-6603 GCA_963975525.1 uncultured Owenweeksia sp.
CTGAAAAGAAAATTACCGGCATTTTTCAGCCTCACCTCTTTTCGCGTACACGCGATTTTAAGGATGGTTTTGTAGAGGCACTCAGCAGACTGGATGAAGTGATCTTGATGGATATTTATCCCGCAAGGGAAAAACCTATACCGGGAATTAACAGCAATATGCTGCTAAATCAAATAACTGCGGAAAGGAAATTTCACCTTTCTCAGCAGGAAATCCTAACCCACTTAAGTGAGCATAAGCCCGAAGTTGTATTAACCATTGGGGCCGGAGATATTGACAAATTAGTGAACCCCCTAAAGATGAAATTGCTCCAATGATGAAGATTTGGAACATAGCAAGTTGGTCAATAGGCATAGTACTTATACTGGTATTGGCGGCCTTCAGCTCTCAAAAAATTGGGGAGGTGCAATTTCATGACATTGATATTCAGGTAGATTACGGCCAGAATCACTATTTCGTAACCAAAGCTGAAATAAATGAAATGGTGCGTAAAGAATACCCTTACCTGGACAGTATTCTTATCAGAGAAATTAACATCACCCTGTTAGAAGAAACGCTTGATAATCACCCCTCTATCAGGAAAGCAGAGGTATATTCGGCCTTGGACGGTATCTTAAGGATACACGTACAGCAGAAGCAGCCCTGTTATCGTGTACATAATTCAACACGAGATTATTACATCGCTGAAAAAGGAGACACCATGGTGCTTTCTCCAAACTATTCAGCAAAAGTTCCGCTGGTAACGGGAAAGCTTTCGGCAGAAACCACGCACAAGGTGTATGAGTTTTTTAAGAGTATAAAGAAGGATGAGTTCTTCGGCAATTTCTTTACGGGAATTGATGTTGATGATAATGGAGGATGGACATTGTACCCTAAGCCGGGAAACCATAAGGTGATTTTAGGTGAACCTGAAAACCTGGATGAAAAGCTTAGGAGATTAAAAATCTTCTACCAGAGTGTGATAGACAAAAAGAATATAGACAGCATAGCAAGCTTGAACCTGACTTACGACAAGCAGGTGATTTGCAAAAAATACTAACACCATGAACCCCGAAAATATAGCCGTTGGGCTTGACATAGGAACCACAAAAATTGTGGCCATGATCGGTAAGAAGAATGATCATGGAAAACTGGAAATCCTTGGGATGGGCAAAGCCAAATCCCTAGGTGTGCACCGTGGTGTAGTTACCAATATCACGCAAACCATAGAATCTATTAAGCAGGCTGTGGTAGAGGCTGAAAACTCTTCGGGCCTGAGCATTAAAAGTGTGGTGGTAGGTATTGCAGGCCAGCATATCCGTAGCCTTCAGCATAGCGATTACATCGTTCGCCAAAACTCGGATGACGTAATTGACAATACTGACATTGATAACCTCATCAAAAATGTGCACAACCTGGTTATGATGCCCGGTGAGGAAATTATACATGTATTGCCACAGGAGTATAAAGTAGACGGACAGGCGGAAATCCGTGAACCAAAGGGAATGTACGGCAGCCGTTTGGAAGCCAATTTCCACATTGTGGTGGGCCAGATAAGCTCCATCAAAAACATTGGCCGATGTGTAAAAAGCAGCAACCTCAATGTGGCAGATATCACTTTGGAGCCCCTCGCTTCCGCGGAAGCGGTATTGAGCCAGGAGGAAAAAGAAGCCGGAGTGGTATTGGTGGACATTGGTGGCGGAACCACTGACCTGGCCATTTTTAAGGATGGCATAATTCGCCATACTGCCGTTATTCCATTTGGGGGTAATGTTATTACAGAAGACATCAAAGAAGGGTGTTCCATAATAGAGAAACAGGCCGAGTTGTTGAAAATTAAGTTTGGCTCGGCCTGGCCAGGAGAGAATAAGGAAAATGAAATTGTTAGCATCCCGGGCTTACGGGGACGTGAGCCTAAGGAGATTTCATTGAAAAATCTCTCCAAAATCATACATGCCCGTGTAGTGGAAATAATTGAACAGGTGTACCTGGAAATTAAAAACTACGGGCATGATGAAAACAAGAAGAAGCTTATTGCGGGTATAGTACTCACCGGAGGCGGTGCCCACCTTAAGCATATTAAGCAGCTTACTGAGTTTGTAACGGGTATGGATACGCGTATCGGCTACCCAAATGAGCACCTGGCCAGCGAAAGCGATGATGAGTTTAGCTCACCAGCATACGCCACTGCCGTGGGATTGGTATTGAAGGGGTTATCGAAATCCAGTTCTGATGAACTGTCGGTAGTTGATCCCAATAATACCGAGGATATCCGCAAGGCACTTCAGGATAAGGAAGAAGTGAAAACTGAACTTGAAGAGCAGCCTGAGGAAACTCAGGAACAAGAAGAAAAACAGGAGGAGAAACGTCCCCGTAAAAGTTTTATGGAAAACTGGTCGGAGAAGTTTCGCAATTTTTTGAATGACGACCTATAAAAATAAAAGCACCAGTGATGAGTGACCAGAATTCCAATGACACAATTGCCTTTGACTTACCAAAGAACCAATCATCCGTTATTAAAGTAATCGGAGTAGGTGGTGGCGGTAGCAACGCAGTAAACCATATGTACGGTATGGGCATCCGCGGAGTAGACTTCGTAGTATGTAATACCGACAGTCAGGCCCTGGAAAATAGCCCCGTTCCAAATAAAATTCAGTTGGGAGTAACCCTTACGGAAGGTTTGGGTGCAGGTGCAAACCCCGAAGTTGGCCAGCAATCGGCTATAGAAACCATTGAGGAAATTAATAACCTTTTGGAAACCAACACAAAGATGGTTTTCATTACCGCTGGTATGGGTGGTGGTACCGGAACTGGTGCCGCACCGGTAATTGCCAAAGCGGCAAAAGATGCTGGTATACTTACCGTGGGTATTTGTACCATTCCATTTTTGTTTGAAGGAAACAACCGTAGAGTACAAGCCGAAAAAGGTGTGGAAGCCCTTCGTAAGAGTGTGGATTCACTTGTTGTAATTAACAACAACAAACTACGTGAAGTATATGGTAACCTTGGCTTTAAAGCGGGATTTGCCAAAGCTGATGAAGTATTGGCAACAGCCGCACGTGGTATTGCAGAGGTAATTACCCATCACTACACTACCAACATCGACTTACGTGATGCTAAAACGGTATTATCTGATAGTGGAACAGCCATTATGGGTTCTGCCACGGCATCCGGTGAAAACCGTGCTTCAGAAGCCATTATGAAAGCACTGGACTCTCCACTGTTGAATGACAATCATATCCGTGGTGCCAAAAACGTATTGCTACTTATTGTTTCCGGTAAAGAGGAAATTACCATAGATGAGATTGGTGAAATCAACGACCACATCCAAATGGAAGCTGGCGGTAGTGCCAACATCATTATGGGTATTGGTGAGGATGAAGGACTGGAGGATGAAGTGGGTGTGACCATTATTGCCACAGGCTTTAATCCTGAGCAGCAGGTACAGGCCATTGGCCGCGAGCCTCAAAAAGTGGTGCACACGCTGGAAGATGAGCAGCCATTAAGCACCAAAGTTTACAGCAAACCGCTTAAGCAGGAGGATGAGAACAGCGATGATGATATGATCAATCGTGAGCTTGCCAAATTTGCAAAGAAGACTGAGAAACCTCAGCCCGCTCTTTTTGATTTTGATGAGCCCGAGTCTTTGTTGGAACAAGAAGCACTGAAGCAACTGGAAGAAGTGAGTTTTGAGGCTCCTGAAGAAGAGGAAGAAATTACAGCTCCGGAAATTGTTGCTGAAGCCCCCACTGTAGAAGAAGTTGAGGAGCCGGAAGTTACCATGGAAGAGGAAGAAACAGAGCCTGTATTTGAAATTGGCAATGATGCTGATGAGGAAGATGACTCTACCCGCAGGGTGATTTTTACTCTTGATGATGAGGACATGGAAGATGAGCCTATGGCTCAGACACCGGAAAAGAAACCAGAGGTAAAAGAGCAGCCAAAGCCAATAATGGAAAGGCCCAAAACTGAGGAAGAGCCTAATAAGCAACCTGCTAAGCGCGAACCTATTCGCTATACACTGGAAGACTACAGAAACCTTGAGAATCA
Organism: uncultured Owenweeksia sp.; assembly: GCA_963975525.1. Taxonomy (GTDB): domain Bacteria; phylum Bacteroidota; class Bacteroidia; order Flavobacteriales; family Schleiferiaceae; genus Owenweeksia. Next base: position 4,030 of record CAXBJE010000186.1, read on the forward strand.
GCTTAAAAATGCTAAGCCCGAAACTACTTCTAAGCCTGTAGAAGCTAAGAGCACTTTAGAAGAAGAGGACAGCGACTTACGTTTTGAATTGAAAAAAGTAGAGAAGCCAGAGGCCACTGAAAGCAAAAGCAGAGGCACTGTAGACCCTACAGAAGCTACTGTGGAAGAAGCCATGCGACTACGTATGAGCCAGCGCAAGGAGCACTTTAAGGCTTTTAACTACCGCTTTAAAAACAACCCGGCATCAGTAGATGAAGTGGCCAATGAGCCTGCCTACAAGCGCCAGGGGGTAAAAATTGAAGACGGCAGATATAGCACCGAAAACCGCATCAGTCGCTTTAGTATTGATGATGGGGATAACGGCCCGGATATTAAGACGAATAACAGCTTTTTGCACGATAACGTGGATTAAGGAAACGGTATAAGTAAAAGAGTTAAAAGTTATAGGTTGCTCAGCCTTTGATATTGAGCATGAATCTTTGAAACGAAAAGTCCCTCTGGTTTTGCCAGGGGGATTTTTTTTTTGAATTACACAAAGAAGCGCAGAGAAACTCAAAGTCTTTGAGGCCCTTTGGGAAATCCTTTGAGTGACTTTGCGAAACAACCCATTATCCTTCTACATTTGTTTCACTTAAAAAACATCTAATAAAATGGGAAATTTATCCAACAACATAGGCGAAGAAATGAAAACAGCCATGCGTGCTAAAGACAAGGTGCGCCTGGAAACATTACGAGCTATAAAGTCGGCCATATTGCTAGCCAACACCGAAACTGCCGGAGCTACAGAACTAAGCGATGCAGACGAGCAGAAAATACTTTTGAAACTACAAAAACAACGTAAGGACTCATTAGAGATTTACGAGAAACAAGGCCGTGATGACCTTGCTGCAGATGAGCGTGCTCAGTTAGAAGTAATAGAAGGCTTCCTACCCAAACAAATGACAGAAGCCGAACTGGAAGCTTACCTAAAAGAAATGATGGTACGCCTTGATGTTAAGGGCCCACAGGACATGGGTAAGATTATGGGCACCGCCAGTAAAGAGTTAGCAGGCAAAGCTGATGGAAAAGCTATTAGCGCGAAGGTGAAGGAGATATTGGGCTAGAAAATATTTAAAATTGGTCTCAATGTTAAAAAATAGAAGTTTCATATTCATTATCCTCTTGGCAATGATAGCATGTTCAAACGTTACTAATCAAAATGGGAATGGCAATGCACCTGGGGATGAAAAAGTTGTTGCGCAAGAAGGCTATAAAGAAATCCAAATTGGAGATTCGATTACTGTATCAGTGCCTGATAACTGGGTTGTAGTGGACACCGCTAAGCTATTTGGTGCAAAGGAAGAATGCCAAGATAGCTTTTGTACCAACTTTGTTTGTTACGCTATGGAAGGGGCTGGCGAACTAACTCCTCAGCAGCTTGGTGAACAATTTCTCAAAAGTCAGCAAAGCAATACCGAGGGCTTTAAACTTATCGACAGCGGGATAAAAAAGGATTCTAGCGCAGTTTCTTTTGAATATCTTTTGGCACGAGAAGGCCTGCGACTTGGTGGTACAACGGTAATATTCTTCAGGGGAAAAAACGCCATAGTATTTTCATTTGCAGGGTATAATGGAACAAATATGGCATATGCTAAAACTAGAGTAATTGTAGGTAATATTATAAGCTCCATTAGATTTTACTAATTCAAAAATACAGTCTGGCTAGCGTGGGCATCCCGCTAGTGCTTTTTTCTTAAACAACAAACCCTGATAGAGCTTAGAGCTCTGTCAGGGTTCTTCAATTTCAAAGGCCCCGTTCCAAATGTGCTCTATCAGCTGAAAGCCATTTGCTTGCCCTCACCAGCCTATTCTTAATTTCAATTTGTACAGCTATATCCCCTGTAAATAACTTTAACCTTCTTCAGCCCATTTTCCTTAAATTTACTTTTATGAACTATCAGGAATTTCTAGAAATAAGAGCCGACAAACGTTTTGGAAAACCTTGCCTCAAGGGAATCCGGATATCGGTTTATGATGTGTTGAACTGGCTTGCTAACGGCATGAGCCGTGAAGATATTAAGTCAGATTTTACGGAAGTAACCGATAAGATGATAGATGCCTGCCTGGCCTATGCGGCAGACAAGGAACGTAGATTGATTTCTGTGCAGTGAAACTGCTATTTGACCAGAATATATCCCCAAAGAGTCTCAGTCAGACGTAATTTGAAATGAAAAAACTAATCGTTCTGACTTTGATATTGATTTCTCTTGTCTCATGCACTGAGAGCTACTTGAAAAATAGGTTTCGGGTCATTTCCTTTGAAGCTTATGAATCCTTAGATAGCAACCATTTGGAACTAAAAGTAAACGTTGAATACTATTCAGATTCAACACAAAGCAATTTGTTTTCTGAAGGGATAGAGAAAGGTCAGGATGGGTCGAATCGAGAATTAGTCTTTTTCGGCCCTTTGATTAAAGAAAGCAAAAGCATTCAGAGGTGTGCTGAAGAGCCCTTTGAAAATTTTATAAGGAAGTATAATTCAAAGGATCGGTCTCACCGGGGACAGAGGTTTGACGAAACCTATTCGCTATGTAA
>CAXBJE010000187.1:0-6596 GCA_963975525.1 uncultured Owenweeksia sp.
CTTATAATCAGATTTTTGTCTAAACATCTGGAATAAAACAGTTTAATCGACTTTAATTCATTGACTACATTTGATATTCGATTTTCAGGAAAATTACAATTTATAATATGGGTTTTGGCCATTGTCTCAATTTCTTCTAAGGTTAAACTAGCCACCATTCTTTCTCCCTCGACAGCTTCTTCCTCGCGCCTCTTAAGCTCTTCGGATACTAATGACTTATAGTTCATACTAAAGTCAGATTTACTGAAGCGGTCAATTTTTGTCTGTATATCAGATAATTTGACATAGCCTTCCAAATCAACGGAGGCCCATAGTTTTGCTAAAAGATAAATTTCGTAACTCAAACAAATGGACCTATAGGCCAGTGGTTCAAGATGATTCTTGCTAAACTTATTGTAGGCTTTAATAGAGTATAACAGAGCCTCGGAAAGAACAGCTTTTACCACTTCAATATCCCCTGAATTATCTCCTGATAAAAACTGGGCAAAATATCTCCCAAAATGAGCGGAAGCAATGTCAAAGGAAACATGAGCAAAAAGAATGTCTTCTTCATTCGACTTGGCAAATTCAATGGCCTCCCTGAAGTATTTAAAAGCTTGGTGAAAGGATGAGTTTATGAAATCAAGTTTAGACTTTCTTTCTGGGGTGTTTGGATTCTTGTTGTAAATTTCTAAAACCTTGGTTTCCATTAAAAGCTCAGTAAGCCATCGGTTTAATATCATTGAGAAGGCATTGCCTATTCCGGCCAATTGAAGATGTTTGGTATGCTCATCCTTAATTTCATTGGAAATTCTTATAGCGAGTTCATCAAGCTTCTTGAAAATTCCTCGGTTAAATTCAGCTTGACCTACTACTTCCATCCCCTCTAAATATAAAAGCGTTAATTCTAGGTGCGTTTTATTTTCAGGGGTCGAAGCGAATTGTTGGGTCTCCCGAACTCGTTCGGAAAATTGGCTTCTTGGCACACTTCCGGAGTAGAATTCGTACTTTAATTTTTGGAACTTCAGTACTTCCTTTTGCCTTTCTGAGAATTGGTCAATATTATACTCACAGAGCTTGAAAAAATATCCTGACTCCAAAATGTTTCCAACTTCAGAATAGGTGATTGCGGCTAAATAACTTATCAGTGGCTCACGAAGTTCTCGCTTTGTCAATTTATCAAGTAGGAAGACAATCTCTTTAAATTTCAAAGAACTATGCATTGCCTCACCAAATTCCTGTAAAAACTTTAGAGGGTTGTTAGTTGCGGATTGTGACTCTTCTGCCAGCAGAGGTAAACCATAAGTTATTGCGTGATTAGCAAAGAGCTGATTTTGGTTTTCAAAAATTCCCAAGAGCTGAAGATGTAACTTGTTTATGGAGTCTTGTTCCAGCTTGTTTTCAACAGGGATTGATATGGTGGTAGTATCCTGATTTTTCCAAGTATCATCTGGCTTGGTTAAACGTAAGCGATTGTATATTTCGTAACAAAAGTCATAGTAGAGGACTTCGGTAGCATTATCATAAATAATAATTAGCCCACGCGTTGGTAAGTGTTTTAAAAGGTGTCCAAGCCGACTGGTTTTGAACGATATGGAGATATATTCATTTTCATCAACAATCTTTTTAGCAAGACTGGCTTTGCTTTTGACTTGAATGGGAAAGCTGTTTGTGGTTACTTTTCCATTTCGTAATAATTGAACGTTTATGTCTACACCATAATCGTCAGTACCATTAATTTCGTGACATAGAAATCCATTCTTTCTGGAGAGAGCGGATCTACACTTGATAATAGATTCCTCTGACCTTTCAGAACTCTCGTCAACTATAGGTTTGTCGTAAAAGGCCATTATCCTGATTCATTAGGTCATATCACTGTTTTATCTTAAATCTACTTCCCAGTACTACCAAATCCGCCAGCTCCCCGCTCAGTTTCCTCCAAAGTTTCCACAGCTACCCATTCCGCTCTTTCGTGTTTGGCGATAACCAATTGGGCAATGCGTTCACCTTTTTCAATGGTATATTCCTCGTTAGAGAGGTTTACGGCTATTACGCCAATTTCGCCACGGTAGTCAGAGTCAATAGTGCCGGGGCTGTTAAGCACAGATATTCCGTGCTTGTAAGCCATGCCGCTGCGTGGGCGCACTTGTGCTTCAAGGCCTTTGGGTAATTCAATAAAAAGTCCGGTTTTAATCAGTTTGCGCTCTAATGGTTTTAGAGTTATGGCTTCCGGCTCCGCAGAGCTAAGGTCCATTCCGGCTGATTCAGCAGTTTTATATTCAGGTAAGGGAAGACCGGAGCGGTTTACGATTTTGACTTTTACGGTATCAGACATTGCTTAATAGTTTAAAAAAGTTTTGAGTTATAAGTGGATTCATGGCCTACTTGCAGCTATTGACTATTTGAGTGTTGGGGTTTTGAGTCCGCTAAGTTCTTTTCTCTCCATGAAAACTAAAAATCCCGCAAAGGCAAATAGGATAAAGCCATTCAGCAAATACATTTCGCGGGTGTGCATAAAGCAGATATAGCCCAAGCCTACAGAAATGGCCAGGTATAAAAGTACCTTGCCGGTTTGGTAAGGTGTATGAAAATGTTTTTGGTTGAGGTAATAAGCGTAGCACGTCATGGCACCATAGGAAACCAAGGTAGCAATGGCGGCACCCATTATCCCCATACGGGGGATGAGCAAAATGTTGAGTACTACGGTAAAGAAAAACCCAAAGAAGGTGATGTAGGCCCCAAAGCGGGTTTTATCCTCCAGCTTGTACCAAATGTTGAGGTTTAGATTAATTCCTACCAGCAGGTTTGCAAAAATGAGGATGGGCGCTAAAGGCAGACCAATCCAGTATTTTTCATCAATAAAAATCTTAACGATGTCAATAAACCCGAGTAGCCCCACAAAAATTAATACCTGAAAAATGGTGAAGAACTTGAGGATTTGGGCGTACGTCTTTCGTTGGTCCTGAGCTTTGCTTTGCGCAAAAAAGAAGGGCTCAGCCGCAAATCGGAATGCCTGAATAAACATCATCATAAAAGTGGCAATCTTGTAATTGGCACCGTATACACCAAGCTCGGCCCGGTAACTATCAGCGGGCATCAGGTACTTAATAAATTGACGATCCACCATCTCATTGGCAATGCCAGCCAAACCAGCAATTACAAGGGGTGCGGCATAGAGTAGGTAACGTTTCTCCAAGGCCCAATCAAAAATGAATTGTAGCTTTTTAAATTCTGGCGAAAGCAAAAGCAGCATTACCCCACTGGCTATAAGGTTGGAGATAAAAATGTAAGCCACGCCCAGCTCAGGTTTGTAAATGGCACTCACAAAATCAACTGCTATGCCGTGTTCCAGCATTAACGGACAGAAATAGTAAAAGAAGTAGTTAAGCCCGAAGAACAAGCCGATTTGTGACATACGAACGGATACAAAACGAATAGCCCGGTTTTGCGCCCTCAGCTTGGCAAAGGGCACTGCCGAAACGGCATCCATCATTACAATCAATCCCATATAAATGGGGAATTCAGGATGATCTTCATATTTAAGCAGCGAGGCTATCCCCGGAAGGAAAAGCAGCAACACTAAAAGAAATACAAGCGAAAAGCTGATGACCGGAAATAGGGTATGGCTAAAGATTTTGCGGGCATCGCCTTCACCTTCTTTTTGCTGGTAAAAGCGGAAAAAGGTGGTTTCCATACCAAAGGTGAGTATCACCATAAGGAAGGCAATGAGGGAGTATATATCGGTGTTGATACCAAAATCCTCTTTGCTCAAAACCGTGGTGTGGAGCGGGGTAAGGAAAAATGTGAGAAAGCGCCCGAGGATGCTGCTCAGTCCATAAATAGCCGTTTGCCCGGCCAGTTTTTTTAAGGTTGACAATGCTTGCTCAAATTTTGGTAAAAGTAATAAGCCACAGTGGTAGGCCGAAGCTTTGCCAAAGTAGTTCTTAACGTACTAATTCACTTTTGAAGATTTGGAGCATGCATGAGCAGTTTGTTTCAATCTCTTTAAGCAAAGCCTAAATCTTATACTCAGCTTGCTCTTACTATATTTGGCGCACTTTCTATAAAGCTCAATTTATGAAGAAGCATTTGCTTTTTGCATTTTCCATTTTGGTTTCCATTGGTTTACAGGCTCAAATACATTGTGCCGAATTGTTGCCTGAAACCACCGTAAGACTCAGAAGTGATATTGGTTACCTGGCCTCTGATGAGCTTGCCGGGCGTGAACCCGGAACTAAAGGGATTGAACTTGCTGCTCAGTATATTTTAAATGAATACAAGGCACTGAAGCTGGAACCCTTCATGAGTGAAGAGTTTCGCCAGGAATTTGAAATTTCAGTAGCCGTGGAGTTTACAGAGCAAAACGGGCTTTCAATAAACGGACAATCCTATAAAACCAGGGAAGACTTTTACCCAACCCAACATTCATCCAACGGAATAGCTGAAGGCGAAGCTGTTTATGTGAAGTATGGTATTGTTGCTCCTGAAAAAAAGTATAATGATTACAAAAAGCTAAAGCCTTCAAAACTAAAGGGGAAAATATTTGTGATGGATGTATCATCGCCCGATGGCATTCATTTTCATTCGGAATATTTGAAATACCATGATTTAGGGGAGCGCATTACTTTGGCTCGTGAAAAGGGCGCTATTGGAGTGGTATTGGCAAATTTAGAGGGCACTGCAAACGACCTCCCGCTCGATTTTAAAAATATCCACGCCAAGGGCATACCGGTAGTTTTTATTACCAACAACGATGTTGCGGCCAAGGCAAAAAAATCAAAGCAAATAACCTTTATTACCGAGCTAAAACCTAAAACCGTAAAGGCCTACAATCTGGTGGGCTATGTGGATAATAGTGCGGAGCAAACCATAGTGGTGGGTGCCCATTATGATCATTTGGGTATGGGCGGCAACAGTTCACTTTCGGCTGATAAAGAGCCGGAGGTACATAATGGCGCTGATGATAATGCCAGTGGTGTGGCGGGTATGCTTGAGATTGCACGAAATGTGGTTAAAGGTGAAGAGTTTAAAAAATACAACTACGTTTTTATTGCCTTTTCAGGTGAGGAACTGGGATTGATGGGTTCTGCCTTTTTCACAAAAAATGCAGATGACTTGGGTAAAAAGCTCAAGTACATGATAAACCTTGACATGATTGGCCGAATGGAAGACGGGATGATTGAAGTGAGTGGTGTTGGAACCTCACCTGCCTGGGAGCCTCTTATGAGCGAGGTGGAATGCCCAAGGATAAAAATAAAGTCATCTGCCAGCGGAGTGGGCCCTTCAGATCACACTAATTTCTACTATCTGGATATTCCGGTACTTCACTTTTTTACCGGCACCCACATGGATTATCACAAACCCACTGATGATGCCGAAAAGATAAACTACAAGGGGGAGGAGATGGTCATTCAATACATACTTACCCTGATATTGAATACCATGGATAAAGCTGAAATGGAGTTTACCCCAACCAGTGAAGGTTCGCAAATGGCACCAAAGTTTAGCGTTACCCTTGGGGTGATGCCCGATTATATGTACGAAGGTGAGGGAATGCACATTGACGGAGTTACAGAAGGCAGAGCTGCAGATAAGGCTGGTCTTATAGCCGGAGATGTAGTAACCAAACTTGGTGATGTAAAAGTGGTGGATATGATGAGCTACATGAAGGCCTTAAGCCAGTTTAAAAAAGGAGACGAGGTGCCAATTGAATACTTGCGAGATGACAAGGTTATGACTGGCAAAGTGAAGTTTTAATCTAAGCGGGGTTAAGCTTAAAAACAACGAACAACAACGATTATGAAAATTGCGGTAATAGGAGGAGGAAGCTGGGCCACAGCTATTGTAAAGATATTAACCGAAAACAACGATTATGTTGGTTGGTGGATGCGTGATGAGGAAAGTGTGGAGCACATCAAGAAATTTCATCACAATCCGCGCTATTTGAGTTCGGTAGAGCTGATGACCGAAAAGATTGATGTGTCTACAGATCTGAACCACATTATTAGTGAAGCAACTTATTTGGTGTTTGCCGTACCATCTGCCTTTCTCAAAAAAGCGCTTGAATCTCTTACCGAGGATATTTCTAACAAGGTGGTATTTAGTGCCATCAAAGGGATTATCCCCGATGAAAACCTGATTGTTGGTGAGTTCTTCCACGAAAAGTACAAAGTGCCTTTAGAGAACATTGGAGTTATTACCGGGCCTTGCCATGCGGAGGAGGTAGCATTGGAGCGCCTATCTTATTTAACTATTGCGGGGTTAAATAATGAGCATGTTGATGTAATGGCCGATCACCTCACTTGTGATTTTATCAATACCACAAAGAGTGACGATATATATGGTACAGAATACGCAGCAGTATTAAAAAACATATATGCCCTGGCAGCAGGTATTTGCCATGGTTTGGGCTATGGCGATAACTTCCAGGCGGTGCTGGTAAGTAATGCCATCCGTGAGATGAAGAAGTTTATGAAAGCGGTGCATCCTGTAAAGAGGGATATAAATGACTCGGCTTACTTAGGAGATTTGTTAGTGACAGCGTACTCACAGTTTAGCCGCAACCGCATGTTTGGTAACATGATTGGGAAGGGCTACACCATTAATTCTGCAATGTT
>CAXBJE010000188.1:0-6572 GCA_963975525.1 uncultured Owenweeksia sp.
TAATTCATCACTAATAAAACCATTAGTTATAGCTTCAGCTCAAAACGCTGCTTTTGCAGATGGTGACACGTTGAAAAAAGCTACTTCGCACGGGCCGTACGGCTACATAGTAAAGCCCTATGGCATGAAGGATATTTACGCGGCTATTGAGATAGCTATGAACAACCACAAGCTTATTGGAGAGCTTAAAAATGTAAAACCTGAGCCTGCCATGGTTACCAATAATCATCTCTTTTTAAAGGTAGATACACGATTGGTAAAGGTTAAGGAAGAGTAAATTCTGTACATCGAGGCAAAGGGAGACTATGTTCTGTTTAAAACAGTGGAAAAAGGGCATATTGTCCATTCCACCATGAAAAAAGTGGAGGAGAAACTTAATCCCGCCCGCTTTCTAAAAGTACATCGCTCGTTTATCATTAACCTTGACCATGTGGTGGATATTGAAGATAGCAGCCTGGTAATAAATCAAAAGGTAATTCCCATTAGCCGTTCTAATAAGGAGGCCTTGCTCACCAGGATCAACACTTTTTAGGGGAGTGTAATCTTCTAAGTATTCACTTATCGAAGAAAAGTAATCATCCATCCCGAATATTTAACCACTCGGCATTTTTTAGATTGAAAATTAACTATGCATGCATATATTTGCACCGTAATTAATGGAAGGCTTTACTCCTTGTAAGATTGACTGTTAAGAGCAAATATTAGGCTTCCTTGAATCAGGTTAAGGGGTTAACATCACATTAAAGGAAGTTTTTTTTTAGAGAAGTGTCTAAGGCCCTGAAGGAACATTGTTCTTTCGGGGTTTTTTTGGCTATAATTCAGGTTTATAAGCAGTTAAAGCCTGTTTTTCGTTTATCGAAGAATGCCTGCCATTTGTCCCATGATACTTCCAATCCGCCTAAAAAACAACTTTTGGCTTCAGCCTCAATTTACTTTTGTCTCATCAAATTCAACAAGTCAATTAAAAACTCAAGTCATGAATATTCTATCAAACTTTTCAAAAGACAGTAAATTAATGAGCGCATTAAGAAGAAAGGACGTCACTATTGTTGTTATGGGCTTAAACCATGAAAGTCTGGCATTGGCCATAGAATGGAGCCGCCATTTTTCGGTAACACTATATGATGAATGTGAAGAGTACATTCAATTGCTACAGTGTGGTATTGATCCCTTTGGAGATTGGGGAAAATCAGCTTTTCAGGGAAACCTTCACTTTATATCTTCCAAGAGTCAAATCCCACAATCAGATGTATTTGTTGTGGCACCAGACATTAAGAACGAAGAGGATGAAGTTGCAAAATTACTTTGGGTAAAAAGTACTTGCCGCACACTGGCTACAGTACTAAGCTTTAATAGCACTGTAATTTTTGAAAACAACATAAAGTTGAAATGGATTGAAGCCATTTGCCTTCCTATACTTGAAAAATGCAGTGGATTGGAAATTGGAAGTGATTTCAATATCGGATTTATGCCTTCATTGGAAGCACGATTGAAGACGGAGAGTATAAACTCTGAGCTAATGATGCAAAGCCATAATAAGGTGGCGGATGCCATACAGAGACTTTACAGCTACATTCCCTTGCAGGGAGAACTGGAATCAAGGCAAGCACTAAAGTCTTTTTTGACCAGGGAGTGGTCAGCACTTTCTCAAAAAATGAAGAGCAACATCCCGGGGGTGGTTATGAATATTGATTCTGGTTTGAACAACAGTCACGCTTTGGCTATATAATTTATCATTTGGAATAGGCCTCATTCCATTTTCTGATCCTCCAGATAAGCAATATCGTTCCAATCACCGAAGGGAGGAACCAAACAATATAGAATGGAACAAAATCTACATTTACTACTAAAAATGCGGTAAGCGTGGCAATGTAGGCACCGCCCATCCTTGCTGCATGGCGGGAGATATTTTTTGAAGAATCACTTCTATTACGAAAATCAACCACTCCAAAAAATAGCTGTAGCATTCCAAAAACCAAGGCCACATTATTAACCGTGGGAAAATTAACCACGCCCACCCCTACAAGAAAAAGGCCTGTCATTAAAGCCAAAGAACCCAAAAGCCTGGCGTATTTAATTTTAGCCTTTTGTTTATTTCGCTGCACCCAAATCCATCCCGAAAGGGTAAGATAGAGCGAGAAAATACCAATGCCCATCAAAATGGTGTTGGGATGAAGCCAGCTCAACACCACGGCAGATAAGGTGGCCACTAGCATTCCGGGGACAAAAAACCGACCTGACCGCTTATGAATTTTGCTACCCTTAACTGCAATGGCTGCAAGGGCCCCGGCAACAAGCGAAATACTCGCTGAGATTATATGAATGGTAAGGAACATTTTGAAAAGCATGGTGGAAGGTTTGGTCTTAAAGGCTAAAGTAAGTTTTGGGGGGTGTACTAGGCTACATATCGTAAAGATTGCTTCTGTACTCCACCAACTGATCTCCATTAAAAATCATAAACCTGCACCAGCCGGTTTCTTCTTTGCTGGGCTCGCGTCCTAGCAAGTCCGCTCTAAAAAGCCTCATTAGAGCATTGGCGTATAGCCTGTCGTAATAGTAGTGATTTGCAATTAATATGGGTTCATCCGCCACATTCTGAGCATTCATAACTTCCATTTCATAATAGTCCGCAACTACGTATAACTTATATCCACGGGTATCGCAGTATTCTTGACAAGCTGCAATTAAGATGCAATGTTCCGCTTTACAGTTCGGTCCCCACATATAAACTACGGAGGTGTCATTTTCCTTTAAACACTCTCTAAGTTGTTTTCCGTTTACTGCAAATATGGTGGCACTATCCTGTGGGAGATCACATATTTTTTTGGATTCTTCCACAAACACCACACTTTTCTTTTCCTCATCTGATAGGCGTTTGTAGTCATTATTGAATCCCTTTACTTGAATACAAGATGTCATTAATGCAACCAGGATTACCCAGGAACTAAATAATATGAATCGAATGTTTTTCAGGTGAGTTTTATATTTCGTTAAAAGTAACTCACAGCGCCTTAACCTTCCATACTGTTCCACCACCATCTTCGGTAACCAGCATACTTCCATCTTTAAGAACAAACACCCCAACCGGGCGGCCATGTACCTTTTCATCTTTCAAGTCAGAGATAAAGCCGTTGAGGAATTTTTCAACTTTACCTGTAGGTTTTCCATCCTTAATGGATTTTGGTAGATTTTCTGGTAAGTCATCTTTCCAGCGTGGGTCAATATTGTTTCCAAAATACAAATAAGGCCAGCCGTAAAAACCGCCTTCTTTTACAGAAGTAATATAGTCAGGAACCAAATTATCCCCCAGGGCATCTCGCTCGTTTACAGCAGTCCATAATTCACCGGTTACAGGGTTCCAATCCATGCCCACCGGGTTACGCAAACCTGAGGCATATATTTTCTCACCACTTCCATCAGGGTTTATTTCCAAAATATTGGCCCTACGCACTTCACCATCCATACCATTTTCAGCCACATTGCTGGCGGAGCCTACCGTTACATAAATTTTGGATTTGTCATTGGAAGCAATAAGGTTACGCGTCCAATGAGCATTATAGCCGTTGGCTGGTAATTCCAGTATTTTTTCGCCTTCGCCCTGTAAAGGCCCATTGCCACTATGCTTAAAGCGAAGTATCTCACCGGTATTTGCTACATAAAAATAGCCGTTCAAATAGAGCATCCCCAAAGGTTTGTCCAGGTCATTCTTAAATACAAAGGAAGTGTCAGGGAATCCATCAGCATCCAAATCCCTGAAAAGGGTAAGTCGGTCTGCCTTGGATTCTGAAACAATAATATCGCCATTCTCCATTTCATAAACCCATCTGGGTTTATCCAAACCTCCTGCAAAAAGCGAAACCTCAAATCCTTCGGGGGCAGTGGGTTTTTGGCCATCTTTCCAACCTTGTACCGAGCTAAAATTATACACCGATGGAGTGGCGTAAGGATTTGGTAGCGAATCTGACGCCCCACCATAGCTGGACATTGAGTCGGCTTTAGCCTTTTCAGTAAGGGGTTTGTCTTTATAAATGAAAGTGGTGTTACAGGAGGATAGTGCTAATAAAAGTAATACGGGCATTGCTTTAAAGGACATGATAAATAGTTTCTTCTTGTGAAAAGTATGAGAAGTTGACATTTTGGGCTTAGATATTGTTTTCATCCTTAGTTCTTGGACTTGTTTTCAGTAGTGCTATAAGAGTGACAAAAAAGTCCCTACAAATAATACATAGAATATCAGATTCTTCATAACTCCAGTTTTCTCCCATACTTTTAATTTCATCTGTAATATCCACGAAGTATCTTTCTAGTATTAAGATTAAGTCAGGATACTTTGCGCAACAAAAATTTACATTATCTATTTGAAAGTGACTTTCTCTGTTAAACCATATAGCGGAAACCTGCTCATCAGGGTTAAAACCTATCCTCCAAGGTGTACCATTCTTCCCGGTGAAAATAAATTTCTTGGAATCAGAATCCCATATTTTTGAAATAAGTCCAGATTGAATTAGGTTTTCCTTTGAATCGCTAAAGCTAATTCCGGTATTTAAAGCCGATGGGTTCAATTTAAAATACCACTTGTCTATTTTGCTCACCTGTGTTTTTTTCTTCTCAAATGTAGGAAATCACGGAACCTCTTTTTCTTGATTAAAGTTTATTCAATTTTTCCAAACTTTCCCAAACTCATTGGAGAGTTTACATTTGTGGCTCACTAAATACTGGTGCAACCAAACTCAGATACCATAAAGTTACCTCGTGATATCCGCACAAAAAGCGGATACGAAGCGCTCTTTCGTGAGCACTATGAGGGCCTGTGCACCTATGTTCACTTTTACCTTAAGGATTATGCTGCTGCTGAAGAAGTAGTTCAGGACCTGTTCTTTAATCTTTGGAAAAAGCGTGAGGAACTGGAGATTACCACTTCTATAAAATCATACTTATATAAAGCGGCTCGCAATCACAGCCTCAATGTTATTAAGCATATTGAGGTGAGGGAGAATTACAAGAAAATGAATGAGGAGCACCGTTCGGAAAGCGAAATGTTGGGAACGGATGAGCTGGAAACTCTGGAGCTGGAACAAAGGATTAAGGCTGCGATAGATAATCTTCCTCCGGAGCGTAAAAAGATATTTTTGATGAGCCGCTTTGAGGATTTAAAGTATCGTGAAATAGCGGAAAAGTTGAATATCTCCGTGAAAACGGTGGAGGCCCAAATGGGCAAGGCCCTTAAATTTTTGAAGGAACAGCTGAGTGATTATTTGCCTTTGTGGCTTAGCATAATACTATTTTTTGAATGATGAGTAAGGGTATAATGGATTTGAATTGTCGTAATTAGGAGATGGCTGACGAACTTGGACATATGGACGATGGACTGCTGGTAAAATACCTTATCGGGGAAACCGATGGTGAGGAGAGTTTACTGGTGGAAAAATGGCTGGAGTCTTCCGATGAAAATCGTGAGGAATATGCCCGTATGCAAAAGGTTTGGCAAGGCTCATTGGCTGTTTCTAAACCAAAGGTTGATACTGATGCTGCCTGGGCAAAGCTATCAGGCCGAATTGATGAATTTGAAGAAACCGCTGTAAAGGAACCTGTGGTTCGTACTTTAAATCGCCCTAAGTGGAATTGGGCGGCAGCGGCTGTGCTATTAGCTTTGGTTGGGCTGTTTGGTGTATTTCAGTATTTCACCGGGAAGGATGTGAAAGTAAGCAGTGATAAACTGCTGGTGGAGCAAATGCTGCCAGATGGTAGTTCAGTGGCTTTAAACGCCAACTCTGAATTGGAATATGCTAAGAACTTTGATGGAGATCTGCGACAGGTGAAATTGAAAGGTGAAGCCTTTTTTGAAGTTCAACCCAATGCCGAAAAACCATTTGTGATTGATGCGGGGCTTGGTGAGGTAAAGGTTTTAGGTACATCTTTTAATGTGAAAGCCAAAGAAGGAAGCGATATACGAGTGCATGTGGTTACTGGTAGAGTACAGCTTTCGTTGCCGGGAGCCATTGCCGATACTTCAGTGGTAATCTTGGAAATTGGCGAAACAGGAATTATAGATCATAAAACCAAAAGGGTGTATAAGGAAAGTCCATTATATGAGGATGCACTGTTTTGGCTGAATAAGAAGTTGGTATTCAATAAACTTCCCCTGCCAAGGGTATTTGAAGTGTTGGAGAAAAACTACAACCTCAGTTTTTCAGCTTATGATAAATCGGTAGAAAAGTGCCTGTTAACCGCTCGCTTTGAGAAGGAATCCATTGAATCTATCCTGGAGGTGATTTCAGCTACCTTTAATATCCAGTTTACTGTAAATGGCCAAACTGTTCAGATAAATGCTCAAGACCATAATTGTGCTGAGGACTAAGTCTCTATATGTTGTATTGGCGGTGTTATGCCTTTCCCTCACTGGGATAGCGCAGGAAAATCATCTTAACAAAAATGTAAGTCTCCAAATCACAAACTGGAATTTAGGGAGGGTGCTTACGGCTATTGAAACTCAGGCCGGTTTTTTCTTTTCTTACGATTCTGAGCTAATTCCGGTTGACAGTGTGTTGAGTGTAAAGGCAAGTAATGCAAAA
>CAXBJE010000189.1:0-6554 GCA_963975525.1 uncultured Owenweeksia sp.
ATACTCACCGATAGCCTGGTGTGGGTAGATATTGCCGACCCTTTATTGGGAATAAAAGTGGCACGGGCAGTGGTTTATAAAGACAGTGTGGCTTTCATCAACCGTTTGGAAAAACAATATTTTGTTGGGCGTGTGGCTGATTTACAAAGCAAACTCAAACTAAACTTTGGCTTTGAGCAGATTCAGGCCATTTTGAGTGGAAACCTGCTTTTTGATTTGGATAAGGATTTTGGTCTGTACTACAAACCAGGAGCCTATCTCCTTTCTGATTTTGACCCCGATCCAAAAGGCGATCAGCCCGTAACCGGCAATCTCTCCAAAACAGAATTCAGGCAAATTTATGTGGAGCCTGCCAGCTATAAACCACAAATGCAAGTGCAGCAGGAGCCTGCCATGGGTAAAAATTCAACCATAACCTACAAGGATGTTAAGAAGTGGGAGACCGGAACCCTTTATCCGCAAACCCTAAAAATTGAGCGCCTTGAAAATGGTGAAGAACTCCAACTGATTTTTGATGTAAAACGTGTAGATCAAAACGATCCTCAGTTGAACTATCCATTTAATATTCCTTCGGATTATGCTGAAATGCGTTAGACAGCTGATTTACATTCTTTTTGTATGTGCTCCGATATTATTATCCGGGCAAACCGATGGCCGCAAAGCCAAGCTGGAAAAGCAAAAAATCCGCCTTCAGGATGAGATTGAGCTGGCCAATAAAATTCTTCAGGAAACCCAGAAAATCAGGAAATCATCGGTAAGCAACGTACAAACGGTAGAGCAAAAGTTGCGCTTACGCGAAAACCTCATTGCCACCTTAGACCGTGAAACAGACCTCATCAATAAAGAGATGAAGGAACTGCAAACGGAAATTGATACCCTTGAAGCCCAGGTAGCACGACTTAAGGAGGATTATGCAAAAATGATTCGCCAGGCACGGAAAAGCAGCAATAGCTACAGCCGCCTCATGTTTATTCTTTCCTCACGGGATTTTAACCAGGCCATAAGGCGGTTGGAGTATATGAAGCAGTACAGCGAATTCCGCAGACGGCAGGTAGAGGAAATAAAGAAAAAGGAAAACGACCTGAACGATAAGCTGGCCGAACTAAACCAGAAGAAGGTAAAGAAGGAAGCTGTAAAAGCAGAGATGCTAAAAGAGCGCGGAAAACTCCAATCTGAAAAACAGGAACAGGAGCGCTCTATAGCTGAATTGCAGAAAAAGGAAAGCGAAATTACCAAAGAGCTAAAAGACAAGCAGGCCAAGGCCAAACAACTGGAGGGCGAAATTCAGCGCATTATTGCAGCGGAAATTAAGAAGGCCAAGGAAAAGGCCATCCGCCAGAATATTGAGGAGGAGGCAAAGCGTGTAGGTCTTATTCCCGGTAAGGACTATACCAACAGTACCAATAACCGGAGCCTGGAAAACCTTATTGAAAAGAAGAAAGAAGAACTGCGTGCCGCCAATAAAGCGGTTGCTGCAGCTCCCGCCAAAACCGCCACCCCTTATGGGCTTACGCCAGAGGCAAGTAAACTGGCTGCCAGTTTTGCGGCTAATAAAAGCCGATTGCCTTGGCCGGTGGAGCGCGGATTAATTGTTTCAGGTTTTGGCCCGCAACAACACCCAATTGCCAAAAGTGTAGTGATTAACAATAACGGAATTGACATTGCCACCGAAAGCGGAAGTAAAGCCCGTGCGGCCTTTGATGGCGAAGTGGCCAGCGTAATCCGTATCCCCGGAAGTAATCTGGCGGTGCTGGTGCAGCATGGTAACTACTTTACCATTTACAACAACCTCAGCGAGGTTTATGTAAAATCGGGAGATAAGGTAACGGCCAAGCAACAACTAGGCTTAGTTTACACGGATGCCACGGAAGGCAAAACCATCCTCCACTTTGAGCTTTGGAAAGAAAGCCAGATGCTGGATCCACAGCCGTGGTTGGCGGGGAAGTAGACCTTTTTACGGCCACGATTTTCACTGATTTCCCGGATTAAAGGAGTATGGGAGAATCCGTGTAATCGGTTTAATTTGTGGCTACTCATCCTAACTCAAAATCCCTAAATTTGCACCCAAATTAAAAATGCTTTTTATGAATCTTGCATCTGTAATGCTTGGTGTTATCGGGCCTTGGCAAATTGTACTGATAGTAGCCGTGGTGCTACTATTGTTTGGAGGCCGTAAAATACCTGAGCTAATGCGCGGACTGGGCGGTGGAGTGAAGGAATTTAAGAATGCAATTAAAGAAGACGACAAGGAACCTTCTTCGTCTGACAAAAAGTAAATCTCTTCAAAAAACCTGTCCCAATTAATGGAGTTTAAAACCCTTGCAGAAATACAGGCAAAGCTTGCTGATGGCGGCCTTACTTGTACGCAACTGGTAGAACAGTACCTCACCCGTATAGACGAGAATGAAGACCTCAACGCATTTGTTGAGGTTTTTGCTCATGATGCCCGTAGCCGGGCTACCGTTATTGACCTTAAGCTACAGCGTGGCACTGCCGGTAAGCTGGCAGGTATGGTTATCGGTATTAAAGATAATATGTGCTATAAAGGCCATGAGGTTACAGCTGCTTCCAAAATACTGGAGGGTTTTAATTCATTGTTTGATGCCACAGCCGTTGAGCGCCTTTTGGCGGAAGATGCCATAATTATTGGGCGCCTCAATTGTGATGAGTTTGCCATGGGTTCGTCCAACGAATTTTCGGTGTATGGCCCCGTAAAAAACCCACATGATAAAACCAAAGTGTCTGGTGGTTCATCTGGCGGAAGCGCAGTGGCAGTAGCGGCTAACCTTTGCCAAGCTGCTTTGGGCAGCGATACCGGAGGTAGTATTCGCCAACCGGCCAGTTTTTGTGGCGTAGTTGGTTTTAAACCTACTTACGGCCGTATCTCCCGCCACGGGCTTATAGCTTACGCTTCATCCTTTGATCAGATTGGCCCTTTTACCAAAAGTGTGGAAGATGCTGCCATTTTGTATGAAGTAATGGCTGGCGTTGATGAGTACGACAGCACTCTTTCCCGTAAGGCAGTAGAACCTATTGCGCTTGGCGCAGATGGTGCTGGGAAGAAAATGAAAATCGGGTACATCAAGGAGTGTCTGATTAATGATAAACTCGATCCGGAAATCCGCGACAGCGTTTTAAACCTGATTGATAAGCTAAAAGCCGAAGGCCATACGGTTGAGCCCGTAAGTTCTCCATATTTGGATTACATGGTACCTACGTATTATGTTCTTACTACGGCTGAGGCTTCTTCTAACCTGGCCCGCTATGATGGTATCCACTTTGGCTACCGCAGTGAGAACGCCCATGACCTTGATTCTACCTATAAACTCTCTCGCACCGAAGGTTTTGGCACCGAGGTAAAACGAAGAATTTTATTGGGAACCTTTGTATTGAGCAGCGGCTATTACGATGCCTATTACGGCAAGGCACAAAAAGCGCGCAGGCTTATAAAAAATCAGGCAGAAGAAATTTTCAAGGACTTCGACCTTATTCTCTCTCCTACTACTCCGGGCACCGCTTTTGAGATTGGCCGCGAAAAAAGTGACCCCACTGTAATGTATCTGGAAGATATCTTTACTGTACAAGCCAATATCTGCGGTATGCCAGCCGTTTCATTGCCTATGGGCACCCATAGCAACGGACTGCCATTTGGCATCCAGCTAATGGCCCCTTCGTTTGATGAAAAAGGTTTGCTTCAGTTCTCGCACAGCTTAATGAACAACTAAGGGTTGAAAAAGTAAGAGTCACCTGTAATTAAGGGGGCTATTATTTCTAAACTTTGAAATTTGTTGTAGAAAAATTACCAATCCGAAAGACTAGAGTGTAATATACCTCCGTTTTTTGGAATGATAAATGCTATAGCGCCCAACGCTTTTTGCCAATTGATGTTTGTGCAAATTGCTGTTAGCCAATGTTTTATTTGTTATTTTTGATATCACTGAAACTCTAAAAAACACTCACTTTGATCACTCTTAAGAATTTTTTACTGCTGATTCCATTTCTCGGATGCGCGTATGCCAGTGCGGGAAGTTTTCAGACAGAACCCGAAACCGATACCACTAAAAAGGTGAAAGCGCTGGATCTTACGGCCATTTCCCTTAGTGATGACCCTTACGTGATGAAGCTGGATAGTATGCTAAATCACAGTTTCTTTATTAATGATTCATCCATTGCCTCTACCGAGGAATTTACCGTTGATGAAAGCGACACTGCTTTTTTACCTCCAACTTTTGATGATGAAATATACAAGCAGCGCATTGCCAAACTGAACAACGAAACTCCATTTCAGCTAGACTACAACCCCGAAGTGAAGCGCTACATTGATGTTTATGCTTTGAAACGCAGAGAACAGGTGAGCCGAATGTTGGGTTTATCCGAATATTACTTCCCGATGTTTGAAGAAGCATTGGATCGCTGGGGACTTCCCTTGGAATTAAAATATCTGGCAATTGTAGAGTCTGCCTTAAACCCTATGGCGCGCAGCCGTGTAGGAGCCACAGGCCTGTGGCAATTTATGTATGCCACCGGAAAAATGCAGGGCCTTACAGTTACCTCATACATTGATGAACGCAGTGACCCTATGAAATCTACCGAGGCAGCCTGTAAATACCTCAACACCCTCTATAACATTTTTGGAGACTGGAACCTTGCGCTTGCGGCCTACAACTCTGGCCCGGGTAACGTAAACAAGGCTATTAGGCGCTCAGGTGGCAAACGCGACTATTGGGAAATCCGCCCTTACCTGCCACGCGAAACTGCTGGCTATGTGCCGGCCTTTATAGCGGTTAACTACATTATGAACTATGCTCCGGAGCATTTCATATCTCCAACAGGAGTTAAGCCTTCTTACTTCTCTACCGATACTATTTCTATCCGTGAGCAAATAAGCTTTGAGCAGATTTCAACTTTGATGGATATTTCTCAGGAAGAATTGGAGTTTTTGAACCCCGCCTTCCGCAATAAGATTATCCCAAAAAATGAAAAGGAGCCTTATCGTTTAATTCTTCCTTCTCATAAAATGGGGATGTTTATTACCAATGAAGATTCTATCTATGCTTTAGCAAAAAAGGATTTTGAGCAAAAAACACCTGAAGTTCCTGCCCAGGCGATTGTGATGGATCAAAAAATCTACCACAAGGTGCGCAGAGGCGAGGTTTTAGGAACCATTGCCGAGAGATACGGGGTTTCAGTTACCAGTATCCGCAGATGGAATGGACTTAGAGGAAACACAATTCGTGTAGGGCAAAATCTGGCTATATACCCCAGAAACAGCGGATCTACCATGGCTTCTTCAGCACCCACAAAAACGGATGCCAAGGGAGAGTATAAAATGCATAGTGTACGTAGTGGTGAAACCTTTTACAGCATTGCCAAAAAATATCCGGGCATAAGTGCGCAAAACATTATGGACTGGAATAACATTAAGAATGCACGCAGCCTGAAGTCAGGTATGCGCCTTAAAATTTATCCAAACAGCTGATGTTAAAAAAGCTTTCGTTTCTTCTCCTTAGTTCACTCATTTTATTTTCATGCGATGAAAATGGCACCAGACCAGCCATTGATAAAGACCTGCTTCCCAATAGTAATGGGGGCCGGCTGGATATTATAGTGGTTGCCGAAGAATCAATTTGGCAGGACAGCTCCGGAGAAGTTTTCAGGAAGTACTTTACAGAAGCACAGGATGGTTTACCTCAAGGTGAACCTATATTTAATGTGAGGCAAGTAACCCCCAAACAATTTGGCACATTACTACAGCGCGCACGTAATGTTGTGATTTTGGAAAAAGGTGATGTTGGTTTTGCGATGGAAACCAATAAGTATGCAAAGCCCCAGCAGTATGTAGTTCTTTCTGCGCCTGATAAAGAGGCTCTTATTTCTCTTATCAGGGAACATCAGGAAAAAGTAATACAGGAGCTGCACTATAGCGAAATGCGCTATTTGCAGAAGCGGGTTACGGCAAAGTCTCAGCCGGTTTCAAAAACGCTTACCAATCATAATGTAACAGTAAAAATCCCTCCTGCCTTTGAAAAAACAGTAGAGCAGGAAAACCTATTGGTGTATTGGAGTAAAACCATAAAAACCCAGCAGGGCATTGTTATCCATTTTGAGCCTATTAAAGATAATGAAGGCGCCATTGGTCAACGTATTATTCCTTTGCGTGACAGTCTAACTCAACTGCACATTCCTGGAGATAACGTGGGTAGTTATATGAAAGTGGAAGACATTATACCCCCAGTGTTTACCAACCTGGACATTGACGGACGCTATGCTATTGAAACACGCGGATTATGGCGCACTGAGGGCGACTTTATGGGTGGGGCATTTTTGAGTTACACCATTTATGATGAGGTAAACAATCAGAAGATTACCCTTGATGGCTTCCTTTACGCACCGGAAGTAGATAAGCGCAATTTTGTGCTGGAGATTGAAGCGGTGCTAAGAAGTATAGAGTTTACTAACTAAAAGTAAGGACCTTAAAACGGGATCTAAACTCTACGATTTGGTTTTTGACCACGGAGTGGTCACATATTTATAGCCTCAAATTTACATTGAAG
>CAXBJE010000190.1:0-6507 GCA_963975525.1 uncultured Owenweeksia sp.
CCAAGTTTTCGGGCCACCCTTAGCATCTTCATTTCACTTTCGGGAGTAAGCCCATAACCACTTTTTATTTCAATGGCGCCCGTTCCTAATTTTATCAATTCATCTAATCTTGCCGCTGCGGATTCATACAACTCATCCTCTGAGGCATCCTTTAATTTTCTTGCAGAATTGAGAATACCGCCACCCTCCTTAGCGATTTGCTCATAGGTCATGCCATGGAGTCTTTTGGCAAACTCATCCTCCCGGGTGCCGGCATATACCAGGTGGGTATGGCTATCCACCCAAGTGGGCAAAACCATTCCACTATCGGCATCCAATTGTTCATCAAATTGTGCAGGTAAATCACCGGCCATACTTCCCCAGCTATTTATGCGTCCGTCCTCAATCAATAGCCATGCATTTTCCGTTACCGGAAAATCGCCAAGTTCATGACCCCGCTTATGTTTACGGTTCTGATTATCAATGTGTAGTATTTTGGAAATGTGGGTGATTAGTAATTTCATGCCGTAAATATAATGTCGTTGTGTGGAAGAGTATCAAGTATTCCGGTATTAAGTATCAAGATTAAAGAGTGTTAGTTCTTAATACCTGCTACCTAATACCATCAGCAATCAACTTTTTGTTTTCTTTGCTGCTATGGCAGGAAATAGCTTTGGCAAAATCTTTCAGCTTACCACTTTTGGCGAGTCGCATGGCGCAGCCATTGGGGGTATTATAGATGGTTGTCCTGCCGGGTTAGCGTTGGATTTGGAAGCCATTCAATACCAATTGGATAGGCGAAAGCCGGGGCAGTCTAAAATCACCACTCAACGCAAGGAGTCGGATAAAGTACAGTTCCTTTCCGGGATTTTTGAAGGTAAAACCTTGGGAACCCCCATAGGATTTGTGATTCCCAATGAAGATCAGAAAAGTAAAGACTACAGCCACATCAAGGATGTGTACCGTCCTTCACACGCAGATTTTACTTATCAGGAAAAATATGGTTATCGCGATTACCGTGGAGGTGGAAGGTCATCCGCTAGGGAAACTGCCAGCCGTGTGGTTGGCGGGGCTATTGCACGTCAGTTGTTAAAAGGTATTTCCATACAGGCGTATGTTTCTTCTGTTGGAGATTTGGATTTGGAAATCCCTTATCATGACTTAGATCTGGCTAAAACCGATGATAACATTGTCCGCTGTCCACATCCCGCTACAGCGGATAAAATGATAGAAAAGATAGACGCCATACGAAAGGCGGGAGATACCCTTGGAGGCGTTGTGAGCTGTGTTATTAAAGGTGTGCCGGCTGGTTGGGGTGAACCTGTGTTTGATAAACTCCATGCAGAATTGGGTAAAGCCATGCTGAGTATTAATGCTGTAAAGGGCTTTGAATACGGCAGCGGCTTTGCCGGCACACGAATGAAAGGTATTGAACACAACGATAGTTTTAAGGCTGAAGGAGGTACCAAAACCAACAACTCTGGTGGCATACAAGGTGGCATAAGCAATGGTGAGGATATTTACTTTAGGGTGGCCTTTAAGCCTATCGCGACTATTATGCAGGATCAAACATCTATAAATGAAAAAGGAGAAGAAGTAACCGTAAAGGGCAAAGGCCGCCATGACCCTTGCGTGGTACCCAGAGCGGTGCCTATCGTAGAGGCTATGGCTGCAATGGTACTGGCGGATAATTGGATGTTATCAAGAATTAGTCAAATTTGAGAATGAAAATAGTCTTTATAGGACTTCGAACACAACAACTATGAAATTAGCACTACATTGGAAAATTATTATCGGATTGATACTTGGCGTTATTTGGGCCATACTATCCAGTAAGCTGGGATGGAGTGAGTTTACCATTAACTGGATTGCTCCCTTTGGTACCATCTTCATCAATCTGCTAAAGCTTATTGCCGTTCCGTTGGTGTTGTTCTCCATTATTAGTGGCGTTGCAGGCTTAGGAGACCCTGCCAGTTTAGGACGTATGGGAGCCAAGACTTTGGCCTTTTATTTCGCTACAACACTTTTAGCAGTTGGTCTGGGTCTTTTACTGGTTAACCTGATAAGCCCGGGAAAACTAATGGATGAGCAAAGCCGAATAGACAACCGTATTAGCTATGAGATATGGGCTAGTTCTAAAAACATCGAAATAAAAGACGGCATAAATTATCTGCAAGAGCCCGAATTTATGGAGCGCGCTCAGAAAATCACCGAGCTTTCTAAAGCTGAGTTGAATGAGGCCGCAGGTGGAGACGAGGAAGTATCGGAGAAGATGGAAGCCGCAAACCAAACCAAAGATGCCGGTCCGTTGCAACCACTGGTGGATTTGGTTCCACAAAACATCTTTAATGCTCTTGGAAACAATGGCGCTATGCTTCAGGTAATTTTCTTCGCCATCTTTTTTGGGATAAGCCTATTGCTGATACCCAACTCGCGCTCAGAACCTGTAAAGCAGTTTGTAGATGGCACCATGGAGATTTTCCTGAAAATGGTAGATCTGGTGATGCAGGCTGCGCCATTCTTTGTATTTGCTCTGCTGGCAGGGGTGGTAAGCAAAATGGCCGGTGACGATGTTGGGAAGGTGTTCGAAATCTTTAAAGGGTTGAGCTGGTACTCACTCACTGTTTTCCTTGGTTTGGTGATGATGATCTTCCTGGTTTATCCACTGATCTTAAAACTCTTTGTTAAGGCTATTAGCTATACTGGTTTCTTTAAAGGAATCAGCCCTGCCCAAACACTGGCTTTTTCAACATCATCAAGTGCCGCAACACTACCTGTAACTATGGAGTGTGTGGAAGATAACCTTGGCGTGGATAAGAAGATTACCAGCTTTGTGCTACCTATTGGAGCCACGGTAAATATGGATGGCACAAGTCTTTATCAGGCAGTAGCCGTGGTTTTTCTGGCGCAAATGCACATGATAGATCTCACATTTGCTCAGCAGCTTACAATAGTACTTACTGCTACTCTGGCTTCTATTGGCTCTGCTGCCGTGCCTAGTGCGGGTCTTGTAATGTTAATAATTGTTTTACAGTCGGTTGGATTGAATCCGGCATGGATTGGAATAATTTTACCGGTTGATAGAATTTTGGATATGTGTCGCACCGTTGTGAACGTTACAGGTGATGCTACTGTTTCTACAGTTATTGCAAAGGGTGAAGGAATGCTTCACTACGACCAGGTGCGTGATACAGAAAAAACATTTAAACCCTGATTTAGAATATATTAAATCCCGTTTATGAAAAGATTACTCAAGATTTTAGGCATACTAATCATTTTGATTGTTGGTGCAATCATCCTGCTGCCCATAATTTTTAAGGATGAAATAATTGATCGTGCTAAAGTTGAAATAAACAACAACCTTAATGCGGAGGTAAATTTTGAAGATATTGACATCAGCCTCTTCCGTTCATTTCCCGATTTTTCATTGGGCATTGAAAAAATGACGGTTGATGGTAAGGAGAAGTTTGAAGGCATCAGACTTGCCGATATTGGCGAGTTTGTGGTTGATATTAACCTGTTTAGTGTTATCAGTGGCAACCAGTTTGAAGTAGAGGCTATCAGCTTAAAAGACGCCAAAGTGCATGTGGTAATTGATACAACCGGAAACGCCAATTATGATATAGTAAAAGAAACTGAGGAAGCTGAAGAAGAGGAGCCTACTGAAGAGTCTGGTGGATTTAAGTTCACCTTAAAGAAATATTCCATTGAGAATTTTGACCTTATTTATGATGATCAGGAAGGGAATATGCTGGCTGTGTTAAAGGATTTAGATCATAGCGGCACTGGTGACTTTACGGAGGAAATAGTAAATCTTAAAACTAAAACCACAATAAAGGAATTAACCTTTAAGATGGATGACGTGGCTTACCTAAGTCGTGTAAACACTGAGGCCGATGTTGATTTTAGCCTAAACCAAACCGAGTTTAAATTCACGTTTGGCGAAAACAAGGTTAGCCTAAATGATCTTGTTCTAAACTTTGCCGGTTCGGTAGCCATGCCTGCTGATGACATTACCATGGATATGACTTTTGAGGCTCCTCAAAACGATTTTAAAAGTGTGCTTTCGCTGATACCTGCCGTTTATTATGTCGACTTTAAGGATATGAAAACTACTGGTGATTTTGCCCTTAAAGGGATGGTAAACGGTACCTATGCAGAAGATCCTGAAACTTACCCTGCTTTTGACATTACTTTTATGGTAAACAATGCCACTTTCCGTTATCCGGATTTACCGGCAGGTGTTGATGCTATTAATGTGGATGCCCATATATACAACGAAACGGCCGATTTGGACGGGATGGTGATTGATATGCCTACAGCAAGTGCCGTGGTTGCAGGCAGCCCTATCAACGCTAAGTTGAACCTTAAAACCCCAATGTCTGACCCTCAGATTGTGGCTTTCCTTAAAACTGATTTTGAGCTGAGAAACATTGCCAAAGTGGTTCCGGCTACCGGTTATGATTACTCTGGAAGAATTAAGGCCAACCTTGATATTGCAGCCCGAATGAGTGATATTGACGATGAGCAATATGAAAACGTAAAGGCAGAAGGCCAATTGAACATCACTAATATGGTGTTGAAGAGCGACAGCCTGCCCTATGATGTTAACATTGAGGAAACCGATCTTACCTTCTCTCCACAGTTTGCCGCTTTAAATTCCTTTAAATCACAAATTGGTAAATCAGATATTTCGGCCAATGGCCGTTTGGATAACCTGCTGGCGTATGCTTTACAGGACAAAACGTTAAGGGCCAGTTTCAGCATTACATCCAATTTGCTTGACCTTAACGAACTTTCAGGGCCGAGCGAAGAACCCGCCCCGGCTGCCGCAAGTGAAGAGACTTCCGTTATGGAAATTATCCGTTTGCCGGAAAATGTGGATGCCACTTTAAATGCCACCGTTTCTAAAATCATTTATGACAATTTGGAAATTGAAGGCCTAAGTGGAGGTGTGGCACTACAGGAGGGTAAAGCTCAACTGAATAATCTCAAGATGAGCCTCCTTGGTGGTTCATTAGGCCTTAATGGTTCTTACGACAGTAAGCCCGATTTGCCCAATGTGGATATGGAAATGGACATTAGCAACTTTAGCTTTAAGGAGAGCTTTGACAAGTTTGTGACCATCCAGAAAATGGCTCCGATTATGGAAACTACCACCGGTACTTACGGAACCAAACTTACTTTCAAGTCTCAGCTAAATTCTGATATGTCTCCTGATCTGGCTTCAGTACAGGCAAAAGGTAAATTGGTTACCAAGGATATGACAACCTCTCCAAAGGCATTGGAAAAGCTGGCGGGTATTCTTAAAAACCCCGATTTAAAGACGTTGGCTTTAAACAACGTGAATATCTCTTATGAGATTAAGGATGGACGATTAGGCGTGGAGCCATTTGATATTAAAGCCGCAAATGTATCAGCCACGGTAAGCGGCACAAGCGGTTTAGATCAATCGTTGGATTATATAATGGATATGAAAATCCCAACCTCGGGAATTAAGGCCAACGACTTATTGGAAAAGGTTGGTGCTACAACTGGTGGTAAGTTGGATGTACAAGTGAAGATAGGAGGCACGTTTACTGATCCTAAGGTTACCACCTCATTGGGTGATATAGCCGGCAACATTATTGACAACTTAACCAATCAGGTTAAGGATAAAGTGGAGGAAGTTAAAAAGGACGCTATTGACAAGGTAAACGCTGAAGCACAAAAATTAATAGATCAGGCTGAAAAGGCAGGGGACGAATTGATAGCGACTGCCCAAAAGCAAGCAGATGCCATAAAAGCTGAAGCTCAGAAACAAGCTCAAACCATACGTGATGAAGCCAATAAGAATGCGCAAAAAGCCATTACAGAGGCGGGGAGCAATCCTTTAAAGAAAGCAGCGGCCGAAAAAGTGGCCGATGGTATCCGTAAGGAGGGCAACAAAGCTGCCGACAAAGTGGTGCAGGAAGCCAATACCCGTGCTGATAAACTGGTGAGCGATGCCCGCGCCCAAAAGGAAAAGTTGGTGAACGATGCCCGTGAGAAAGGAAAGCTTCAGAATCCTTAATTAGATTGAATATTACTTAAGAAACCTGTGGAAGAAGTTTCACAGGTTTTTTTGTTGCTTACTCGTTTATAAGAAATCACCTCAATTGTAGTTTTGATGATTACAACTTCGTTTATTCGCAAATAACTCATTCCAAAGAATTGATTTCATGAAAAGCTTCTTTTTCATTGCTTTAGTACTTAGTTCAGTTTTACTTTATGCCCAACCCGAATTGGGCGAGTGCGACCAGGAGGTAGAGGAAATTGCCAAAAATCAAATGCCTAAGGCATTAAAAAACTGGAAATCAAACCAACGTGAGGCAGAACGCTATTTAGGTAAGGCTGTGGATATGGATCCAAACTATGCCGATGCGCTTTACCTTTTGGGTGAATTGTACATACGAACCTATAGATTGGACAAAGGGGCAATATTGTGGACTAAGCTTTTGGAGGTTTGTCCGGATTATAAAGCAGAAGTAAAATATTTCCTCGGTTCCA
>CAXBJE010000191.1:0-6495 GCA_963975525.1 uncultured Owenweeksia sp.
GTGTTCTAGGCTTGACGCTTTTATATACACTTCCTTTTTTTCCTAATAAAAGAAGGCTTTACCCAAGTGGTGATTTTATGTTGAATCTAATTGCCGACATGATGAAGGAAAGTTCTGGTCTTTATTATGAATTTGTGATATTTGATAACATCAACGATAGTAAACTAACTAGCATGCGTGTTGGCGGTTTTGAGCGGGCGCTGCTTGATTTTAAAGTGGAAAAATCAAAGTTTTCGGTAACTAGCCAAAGCAAGTATCCAAATATGCCATCTTCGGTAAACAACAATCTTATAATGGTTAAAATATCAAAACGATAAAATGACTAACTCTGAATTTTTTGATACCATAGTACCTCAAAAACTCGAGCTACTTACTGCTAAAGCTCAGCCTAAATGGGGAACTATGAATGTTGGCGAGATGTTGGATCATTTGCGGATTGGCGTGGTGCTAAGCATGGAGAATATTGATGACCAGATTACCACACCTGAAGAGAAGTTACCTGCTTTTAAGCGTTTTTTAATGAGCGACAGGCCATTTGCAGAAGGCCTATCCAAACCGGATGCATATAACAAGGTAGCAGCCTTGGCGGGAGATTTGAATAGTTTAAAAACTAACCTGTTGAACGAACTTAGCCGCATGAACTCTTTTTTTATACAAAACCCCGATCATACTGCCGTTCACCCAAGTTTTGGCAATTTGAACCCTGAGGAGTGGTATCAACTGCATAGAAAACATTTCACCCATCATTTCACTCAGTTTGGCTTACTTTAAAACTTAAAATATGGTAAGCTCGCTGATAAACTGGATTAAGGACCGCTGGTATTTTTTTACCACATTTTTTCCGGTTCAGCTTTTTTTACTGCACCTCAGGCGCAGCCATCTTCTCATCATTTTTTGGTTTATCCTTTTTGGATTTACTTCTGGCTTTTTGGCCGAGGCCTATGGTCTCAGGTATTTATTTCTTACTCCCGAGTATCTTGATGAGGTAAGCTTTTTCAGCTACTTTATTGTTGGTGTAACATTAGGGCTGTTTGTCATGGCCTTTCATATCAGCAGCTATATTTACTATGCTTACCGCTATCCTTTCTTGGCTACAACCAACAGGCCGCTTTGGAAGTTCAGCCTCAACAACTCCCTAATTCCAACAGCTTATTTTGGCTATTATGGATACGCCATTATCAAACTATTAATTGTTGAAGGAGTTAGCACGCCACTTATCATCCTGTTTGTTTCGGGCTTGTTTTCAGGGGCACTGGTTATTATTACTCTTACCTTTTATTATTTCACACATACTATCAGGACATTGGAAGACCCGGATGAAAAGGGAAAGGAAATAGGTGCTCTAAAGGCCATCCCACAAATCATTAAAACCAGCAAAAAAATCAGGCCCCACGGTAAGGCCGGAATTAACTATTACCTCAAAGGGCCCTTCTCAATAAAGCTAGCGCGGGATGCCAGGCACTACAAAAACAATGTGCTGTTAGACACCATACAGCAACATCACTTCAGTGCCTCCATTTTTTTTGTGATTCTTATTGTTTCAATAATCGGGCTTAGCCTGATTAGCAACTACAGCATTTTTGTAATCCCTGCAGGCGCAACCATATTTCTGATCTTTTCGCTTTATCTGATGGTCACCGGGGCATTTTACACCCGCCTAAAAACCTGGACAGTTACTATTGGTGTGCTTGTAATTGTTGTTCTTAATTACTTTTCCGGGTTCGAAAAATTCAAGTCATCAAACTATGCTTATGGCATGAATTACGATGTGCCGCCAGCGGAATACAGCACGCAAAATTTTGATGAACTATCCACAGACTCTATTGTAAGTTTTGATAAGGTACAAGCGGCCAAAACGCTGGAGAAGTGGCGTGCTAAAAACAATGGAGGTAAACCTAAACTGATAATCTTAAATGTAAGTGGCGGTGGTTTGCGGTCAGCATTATGGAGCCTTGAAGTACTTCAGCAAATTGACGTCCGCAGTGGCGGAAAGATTTACGATAATATCCACATGATTACCGGGTCATCTGGCGGTATGTTGGGAGCAGCTTTTTACAGAGAATTAAAGTATCTGCAACAATACGGAAAGGCGCCATTAAATCTGGCCGGTGATACTTTAAAAAGTCTGATGGCTAAAGACTTGCTGAACCCCGTAACCTATACCCTGGCCGTAAACGATCTCTTTTTTAGGTTAAAGGATGTGGAGTACAATGGAAAGAGTTACCCAATGGACAGGGGATATTCATTTGATCAGCGCTTAAATGAAAATACACTGGGCATATTGAATAAAACGTTTGGCGAATATCAACCTCTGGAAATGAACTCAGAGATGCCTTGGATGGTACTTGGCCCAACTGTAGTAGGAGATGGCCGAAAACTACTTATGAGCACTCAGGGCACCTCGTATTTAACCTACACTAAACCATACCAGGGTGTGGGCCGTGAACGGGAGTATAATGCCGTGGAATTTTTACGCTTGTTTAAAGATCAGGAAGCGGAAAACCTAAGTTTCTTAACTGCCTTAAGGTTAAGTGCGTCATTTCCCTATATCACACCATTGGTGAATATGCCTAGTAAACCTGACATACAACTTATAGATGCAGGAGTTAGGGATAATGATGGATTTGAACTCTCGCTGAGGTATATTTTTGCCATGAAGGAATGGTTAAAAGAGAATACCAGCGGTGTAATTGTGCTACAAATAAAGGCTAACAGGCCCGATGAAATTCCCATAAAGGATGAAACGGTTACCATACTCGATAAAATGTCTTTGCCAATAGGAGGGGTGCTTAAGAGCTTCCATAACCTTCAGATTTACAACAAGTCTCTGCTGATGGAATTAAGCCGTGATGAATTGGAATTGCCTGTGGAGGTGATTCGGTTTTCATTATTGCATGATCGCAATGATGTTTCGTTGAGCTGGCATCTAACCAACAACGAAAAGGAAGACATCATTCAAACCTTTGAGAGTAAAACTAACCAGGATGCCTTAAAGGCATTGTTAGACATCTTAAAAGATGAAAGCCGATAACGTTAAAAAGATATTTAACATTACCGGCATTTCAACCAACCAAACAAAAACGTTTAACTACAATATTTTTAGGTGCGCCTAAGGTTTTTTGGTTGTTACACCTTTATGGCAACCTCATATCTACTTACGCATTAAATTCTCTCTTGGATTTACAAGGTTTGAAATATTTATTAAACTACTTGTAATCCAGTCGCAACAAGGCTTTATTGAAACTCCAAAACCTTATCAATAGTGTGGATTGCCCCGTTAATGCCAATAATATTGGTGCTAATAATTTTAATTAGGGCAACACCTTTATCATCTGTAATTATGATGGTGCCACTGGTATCCTTGGTAATTTTTAGAGAGGCTCCCGTCAGCAGGGTTTTGTACTCTGCATTTTGAAAGTCTTCAGCACGTACTTTTCCTTTTAATATGTGGTATCGCAAGGCATCAGCCATCTGATCCTTGGTAATCAATCCGAATAGGGTAGTAAGATCAGTGTACCCATAATAGTTTAGGAAAAGGTTAAATGCGGCATCAGTTGGAGCCAGTAGAGTGTGGTAACCGTTGTCACGGGAAACGAGCACTGAGTCCATTCTGGGCCTTGTGTACTTAATAACTTCGCTAAGCTTAGAAAAGCTGGGGTTCACCTTTGTAAGTCCCTCAATGGTAAGTGGCGTAAGTACGCCTGATATTTTGTGGATTACACCTCCCGAGCCAACAATGTTTGAGGAATTAACTTTTACATCTCCATTAATACTTATTGTTGAGCCATTGCGGGCCATATAGCTGTGGAGACGGTCACCGTCTTGCAATTCGGCAAAGGTTACCACATAGCCATCCGCTAAGTTTTCTGTTCTAATCTTACCCTCAAGGATGTGGTATCTTATAAAGAGATTGAAGTATTCATTTCCCCAATGTGACTTAAGTTCGCTAACTGAGCTTAAACCCAGGTTGGAAAGAAATCTTGTAAAGCTGGAATCACTCGGAGCAAACAATGTATATGTTGCCCCGGGATTCATGTAATATTCTACATTAGAAAGTGACGCTGCCTCAACAAACAAACTAAGGTCTGGCTCTTGCTGAGCCATTTCCAGCGCGCTTTTAGGTGCAATGGGGCCGTTGTCCAACTCCTTTTTTGTACAGGAAACAGTTAGGATAGAAATGGTTAGAACCAGAGCTAGTGGTTTTGCGAATTTTGCAATCATCAGATGCGAGTAGTTTTTTAGGGTATTTTTTTGCTGTAACAAGCGAAGTTACTTGCCTGTACTGATTTAGTAACGTGCAAAATTACGCCCAGGTTGGGTTTTAGGGGTAAAATATTTAGGATAATTTTCTTTGTAATCGAATGATTACAAGCTTAGTGTCTTTTAATCTTGCCACTTCCTGTCATGGCAATCTCGTCAACAACTTTTACTTTCTGAGGAATTTTAAAGGTGGACAGGTTTTTTCTACAGTAAGAAATAAGTTCCTCTTCATCAATAATATGGCCTACGGAAGCCACTACATCTGCCTGTACAATTTGCCCCATAATGGCATGTGGTGCACCATAAATTCTGGATTTACTTACTCCGGGCAGCATGTTCAGCAAGGCTTCCACTTCTTCCGGGAAAACCTTATTGCCCGATACATTGATAACAGCACTGTTCCTGCCTTTAACAAAAACAAAACCGTCATCGTTTTTTACTGCCAGATCTGCCGTAAGGAAATATCCGTTTGTCAGTGCTTCCTCTCGCATCATGGGTGGGTTAAGGTAAGCGTCAAACATCCCGGGTCCAGAAATACCCAAAACTCCTTCCACATTATTGGGCAATTCATTCCCATTTTCATCAAGTATCCCAATCCTAAAACCTTCAACAGCTTTACCCACTGAATCGGGGTGTGCTAGTGGCCCTTCATTATTTATTAAAGGAAGCCCAATTTCAATAATACCGTAGGCCTGGCGAACGGGCTTTTGGTATCTGTTGTAAAAGTCAGAGCAAATCTCTTTACTGATAGCGGTTGAAGTGGAAATAACTTTGTTAAGGCTGGGTATCATCGTACCAGATTTATCGGAAGCCAACATTCGTAAATGCATTGGTGAGGCATAAAGCAATGTGCCTTGATATTTTTGGATACAATTAAGTACCGTTGGTGCCATAAAGTTATCGGCAAGAGCAATAGCGGCACCATGATATACATAAAGCACTATGCTCGCCATAAAGTGGTAGGCAATGGGAAGGACCCAAATCACAACGTCTTTTTCTCCAAGTTCCAGAGCCTTGTTGGCACTCTGTACTCGTTGGTAAATGGATTCATGAGAAACCACTACACCTTTTGACTTGCCTGTAGTACCCGAGGTAAACCGAATAAATGCTGGATTATTTACGTGTGGTGCAATTACCTGACTTGAAGGGGTACTTGTTGTAGAAATTCTAAACCGGTATTGGTTTCCTACACTTCTAGCTTGTTTGTCTTCCACTTTATTTTGGGAGTAATCATCCATAATAAAGTGAAGTCCAGATTCTTTTATGATCTCATCAATTTCGTGTTGTCTTAGTTGATGAGACAGGGGCATAACGGTTGCGCCTGAACCTACTCCTGCAAATAATCCAATAATAAATTCGCGGCTATTAACAGCCTGTACACCAAGGCCAGTTCCCTTTATTACGCCCTGGGATTTAAGCTCTTCAGCCAGCTTACTAGATTCTTCCCACAAGTCCTTAAATGTCATGTGGCCTTTACTGTCGTAAATAGCAATATGGTTTGGCCATTTACTGGCCGCATTTGAAAGTATGTTGAAAACGTTTTGCATTAGCAATACACCTGCTTTTCTCTAATGTAATTTATGGCCTCAGTTGTGGGTTTTCCTTTTGCAGAAAATGCCGCTAAGGTTCCGGCTGCAAATCCCGTGCTTAAGCATGTACCAATTACCCGTGCACTGGCAATGGCCTCTTGATCTGCTGAAATTATTCGGCCCGCAAAGTATAAATTTTCCAAGTGTTTAGAGACTAAACAGCCGGCAGGAATTTCGTAGTATGCGTCTTCGTCAAAAAATTGCAGGGCAACATTTTTGCCGGGCAGCCAAATTTCAATTGGCCAGGCACCTTTTGCAATTCCATTTTCGTGTTTTACACATTCTAAAACATCCTTTTTTGTTAGGGTTTCAATCCCTTCGGATAGTTGTCCGGTACGAGTGCCAACCTCTGGTGCAACCAATCCTAAATGAGAATCCTGAAAAAATGAAACTCTTTCTGTAATGCAATCAAATACCTTTTGCACGGCCTGTCTGCCCAATTGCTCAACCTCGGTTTTATTGTTGGGGCTATTATCAATAAGGTAGGGCAATGCAATTTTCAACATCAGCGAACCCTCAGTTAATGAACCTGGTACTAATGATACTTTGTCTAATTCGGGCGGCAACTTGTTCTCTAGGATGGCTTTTTTTAAGGCTCTGATGATGTTCAGCGAAAGCTGTACGGGCGTGCTAGGCTTTATATTTT
>CAXBJE010000192.1:0-6455 GCA_963975525.1 uncultured Owenweeksia sp.
GAAGCCAACAACTTTAACTTAAACACACGCGAAACAAGCATAAGGATAAGCGGGAGTGGGGACTGCGAAGTAAATGTATCTGATAAACTGGATGTAAATATTAGTGGGAGTGGAGATGTTTATTATAAAGGAAACCCAACCATTAAATCAAACGTGTCGGGTTCTGGCCGATTGATCAACAGAAACTAGGCACTGGTTAACTAAGACATCACTTTTACTATTACCTGAGTGCTTTTAAACTGCTCGAATATGATTTTGAGCATTACCGTAATTGGGATGGATAGGATAAGCCCGGGAACTCCCCAGATAAATCCCCATAACATTAACATTACCAATACTGTGATAGTATTGATGCTAAAAGACTGGCCCATAAAAATGGGTTCTAATACGCCACCAAAAACCACTTGTAGCCCGGTAAGTATCAGTGCAAATGCCAGCAAAGAGCCCGGAGCGGCCAGATCAACAAAGGCAAACAATATTAGGAAAATGGTTACCAACACCGAGCCTATCATTTGCACATAGTTAAACGCAAATGCAATGAGCCCCCAGAACAAGGCAAAGCTCACTCCGAAGAAATAGCAGGTAAGCCCAAAACCCAGTCCTGTAAGGAAACTGGTGAGGGTTTTTACCTGTATAAATTTCACGATGCTATTTTCAATAGCTCTAAATGCACGTACGGAAGAGTTCTTTTTATTGAAGATAAGAGTCCCAAAAATCTGCTGGACGTTGAGTGACCCTGACAGTAGCAGAATAAGGAAGAACAACACCATAAGGATATTTACAACTAGCCTTTGAGCAAAAGCCAGGGTACTTCCAAAGTTATCGTAAACCCATTTTGAAATTTTTTCGCTACTCATTAGGTCCGTGGCAAGACTACTCTCATCTCCATTGGTAAACTTTATTCCAAGCATTTCTGTGGCAGGTTTCCACTCATTGTGAAGTTTGGTATTGGCTTTATCCCAAAACTCTTCCTGGTCGTTAACAATTTGCCTGGTGCTGAGCCTTATCAATTGAAAGGAGCCAAATAGAACAGCTGCCATAATGAGGGTTGCTAAACTCACTGAAACTGGCTGAGGAACTTTGCGCTTACCTAGCCAGCGCATCATTGGCATAAACAATAAGGCCAAAAACACTGCGGATATCAGTGGGATAAAAATGAAGGGCAATATTTTGAGAATGAAAAATGACACGATCACCGCAAAAAATATAAGTAATCGCTTGATGATGGTAGTATCGTTCATTTAATGGAGTTAATATTTTTTAAACAGAGTATTTACCGGTTTGGTTTATTGGTGTACAAAGATTTACACCTACAAGTTTATTCAAAAGTTTGATGTGTCTTGCATTTCATCAACTATTATCAACAAAATCATCCTAAAGTACAGGGAACAAAAAAACCACTTCAAATACTACTTAGGTATGTGAAGTGGTTTCTAATTTCGTCTAAGGTCTAACCTATCCGTTCATGCTCACCAAAAACTCGGTGTTGTCTTCGGTACGGCTTATACGGTCATGTAAAAACTCCATGGCCTCCACCGGGTTCATATCTGCCAGGTGGCGTCTTAAAATCCACATACGCTGTAAAGTCTCCTTATCAAGAAGAAGATCTTCCTTACGAGTACCAGATGAAACAAGGTCGATAGCCGGCCAGATTCTACGGTTGGCAATCTTACGATCCAATTGCATTTCCATGTTACCGGTACCTTTGAATTCTTCAAAGATTACTTCGTCCATTTTAGAACCTGTATCGATAAGAGCGGTAGCTAAGATGGTAAGCGATCCTCCGTTTTCAATGTTACGCGCGGCACCAAAAAAGCGTTTTGGCTTGTGAAGTGCATTAGCATCAACACCACCACTAAGAACTTTACCAGATGCTGGCGATACCGTGTTGTAGGCTCTGGCCAAACGGGTAATGGAATCCAAAAGGATAATCACATCATGCCCACACTCAACCATTCTCTTGGCTTTTTCCAATACGATGTTGGCAACACGTACATGGCGTTCTGCGGGCTCATCAAATGTAGAGGCAACTACCTCGGCTTTTACACTACGGGCCATATCAGTAACCTCTTCAGGGCGTTCATCAATCAAAAGGATGATCATGTATGCCTCTGGGTGGTTAGCAGCAATGCCGTTGGCAACTTCCTTAAGTAAGGTGGTTTTACCTGTTTTTGGCTGTGCTACAATAAGTCCACGCTGCCCCTTACCAATTGGCGAGAACAAATCAATAATACGTGTACTAAGTGTTCCTTTTTTTCCTGTAAGGTTAAATTTCTTTTCAGGGAACAGGGGAGTAAGGTGCTCAAAGGAGATGCGATCTCTTACATAGTCTGGCTCACGGCCATTAATTTTTTCAACTTTTACAAGTGGAAAATACTTTTCACCCTCCTTAGGTGGACGGATTTGACCACGAACCGTATCACCGGTTTTAAGTCCAAATAACTTTACCTGACTTTGAGAAAGGTAAATATCATCAGGAGAATTCAGGTAGTTATAATCAGAAGAACGGAGGAATCCGTAGCCATCAGGCATCATTTCCAAAACACCTTCACTTACTATAATACCATCAAACTCATACTCGCGCCCTTTCTGGTTACGGTGGTGACTTCCGCCATGGGTATTACCATGGTTGTCCTCTCTACGCGTATCCTTCTTGCGATTATCATTGCGTTGATTGTCGTTTCTTTGGTTACGATCGTTTTGGTTTCTATCACCTTGATTGCGATCGTTCTTTTGATTTTGCTGCTGACCCTGGTTATCTTTGCCCTGGTCCTTAGAGTTGTCATCCTTAATCTTATCCGCACTTTCAGGTTTAACCCTTTCAGCATTTTGATTACGATGAGCCGGACGGGGATTGGGCCTGTCAGGATTTATACGTCCGCTTGCATCATTTTTAGCAGGGCGCTTATCGTCTTTACCCTCTTCCTTGCGAGGTTCTCTTTTTTGATCCTGAGGTCTTTTAGGACGAGGGTTAGTATCCGCTTTTGGGGCGGGAGAATTTTCAGTTTTGACCTCTGCTGCTTTGTTTTCTGCAGTGTTTTGAGGCTTTTCTGCAGGTGCAGAGGGTGCTTCCTTTTTAGCCAGGTTGGCTGTTGCTTGTGGGTTAATAGCCTGGTGATCGAGAATTTTGTATACCAACTCCTGCTTGTTCAGCGACTTGTATTTTGGTAAATCAATGGTTTCCGCAATCTCCTTCAATTCAGGTAACTTCTTACCCTTCAATTCGTTGATATCGTACATTAAGAAAAAATTTGTGATAAATTTTATAGAACTATAAAAATGCTGAATGCCATTTAAGATGGAAATAACAGCAGTAAAGTCTGGGGAATTTGTTTTGGAATAAACGCCATTATGTTGCGTTACGAGGCAATATTACAAATAAAAATATTGTACAATGGTTCTATCCCTCAATTTTTGTGAACTTTGGCAGCAAATTAAACATCTCAATGATTCAACGTATTCAATCTGTATATCTCCTGCTGGCGGTTATTGTTAGTGGCTGTGTAATTTTCTTTCTGCCGCTTTTTGTGTTCACCGATTCTAACTATATGATACTGGACGATGCCATCTTTACTGGTACCACCGTCTTGTCTACACTAATCTCTTTCTACAGTATTTTTAGATTTAAGAACAGAAGGCAGCAATTAGTAAGCGGAAGAATAAATATCATTATCAACTTCATCTTCTTTGGGTCTTTGCTTTACATGTATTTTGGAGGTCTCACCAAAGAAGGAGCTTCTTTAGGCCTTGGCTCGTTTATGCCTTTGGTGGCCGTGGTACTCATTACGCTGGCCAATAGAGGGATAATGAAGGATGAAATGCTGGTTCGGGCGGCCGACAGACTGCGTTAATTTCTACAATACTTCCTTTTCTACGCTTTTGCGGATGCTTTCGTGGAATTCGTCAATGGCCTTTTCATGGAGGCCAGGGTAAAGTTTATCCCTAAACTTTTTGCCGCTTGTAAAACGAGTATAGTGAACTACTTGCGTATACCCCTCATTTGTAGGGTGTAGCTGTATATACTGTGAGCCATGTGAAATACCCGGGGCCAGATAGCAGATTTCAAAGAAATGTGCTTTTTCATCAATGTTATGAATTACCTGCCCAACGGAAATTTTTATCAATCCGCCTACAAGTCTCAGATTCCAAAACACAAGTTGTCCTTCTTCCATACCATCATAGGCATCTTCCAAATAGTAAATCTTATTATCGTTTTCACCATATAACATTCCGAAGTTAACAACGTCTTTGCGGTTTCCGGGGCGGGTTGGGCTAACGGTTTTATAGGCTTGCCAAACGGTTTCTATATCTGATTTTATTAGGAAGGTTTTGGTATGCGAACTGTAGGTGTTAGAGTCATCAGAGGGTGAATAACAAGCCAGATCAATATTTTTAAGGTCGTTTTTAGTGTAAAGCTTATTCCGCTCCAAAAGCTTTGTAAGCTTCTTAAACTCAATTCGGTCAAAATTTATGGAGTCATTGGTTTGCGCATTCAGCGTCCCAAACAGGAGGGATGATAAAAGCAAACAAGCAAGTGAGGTTATCTTCATATAAACAAAACGGACAAGTGAAATGGCAAAAATAGTGTGTGCGAGTTAGTTGTAAACACCAATGTGCTCCACAAAGTACATATCCACTTCGCCCATGTTTTTTGCACCAACCTTACCTCTGTGGATGGCGCTAAACTCCCCTTTAACCA
This sequence comes from uncultured Owenweeksia sp., assembly GCA_963975525.1. Classification (GTDB taxonomy): domain Bacteria; phylum Bacteroidota; class Bacteroidia; order Flavobacteriales; family Schleiferiaceae; genus Owenweeksia. The sequence goes on from CAXBJE010000192.1 coordinate 4,700, forward strand.
AATCATAGGTGGCTTGAGATACGTTCACCTTACCGGGCTCCGAATTCTGTTCCATCCTTGCAGCCAGGTTTACGGTATTGCCCCAAATGTCAAACTGGAACTTTTTGGTGCCTACTACTCCTGCTACAATAGGCCCAGTATGAATACCGGCCCTTACCTCGAAAAAAGTGCGCCCTGTGCTTTTGCGCTGTTCTCTCATTTCAAGTGTAAAATCTCTCATGGCAATGGCCGCTTTTATCACGTTTGGGGCTGTTTCACTAGTACTTTCAGGAATACCACCAGCCGCCATGTAGGCATCACCAATGGTCTTTATTTTTTCTAGCCCGTATTTCATAGTAATGCTGTCAAAGGCTTTAAAACAAAGGTCTAGCTCCGAAACCAACTCTTCCGGACTTAGTGTTTCAGCAATGTGGGAGAAGTTCCTGATATCAACAAATAAAACTGTTACAGTGCTATAAGATCGAGCTGTGGTTTTACCATAGTTTTTAAGCTCTTCGGCAGTTTCAGCTGGCAAAATGTTTAGCAACAGGTCATCGGATTTTTTCTTTTCCACCGCCAGTTCATTGTTCTTTTCCACCAGAGCTGTTGTGCGCTCATTAACCTTATGCTCCATGTTGGCATAAAGCATAACATTATCTATTGATATAGCCAGTTGTGCCGTAATGGTTGTGAAAAACTCAACACGACCTGCATCAAATGCATTTTCAGCCAAGTTGTTTTCAAAGTATATGGTTCCAAGTATATCCTCCTTAGCCATAATTGGGAGGCAACAAACCGAAACCGGTTGTACGTTTTGAATATAACGGTCAAAATTATATTTACGATCCGCACTGAGGTTGGCATTCACCAATGGGCTTTTTGTACGACTTACCACATTTACCACCGCCTTTGGGTATAAATCGGGCATCTCATTAAAGCCATCCGTTATTACCCTGGTTTCCTTATTGTTGCTGTAGGCAATGGTTGAAACTTGCTCATCCACATTCTTTAAAATAATAACCACTTTGCCAATACTGGCATTATTAATCATCATTTGGGTCATGGTACCTAGCAAGCCTTCAAGTGTGTTTTCTGAAGATAAAACCTGGTTGGAATGGATGATGGTATTTAGGTCGTAGGTGTTTTGATAGGCTGCAATTCCCTGATCCCGGCCAGTAACAACATTTTTAAGAATTTCAGGAAATCGCTCTTTCAATTGCACACACTTACTCATGGCGCCCCAATCCTGATAACTGCTAAAGGCCTTTTTAAGCATTAAATGGCCAAACTCCTCTTTACCCGTATTTATTAAAAAATACCCAAAATGCTCGCGGGCCACTGCTTCTTCATGCACAAAACCTGAGGATTGGGCATGAGTAATAGATTCCATAAAAAGATTGGCTGCTTCTCCTTCCTTGCCTTCATAAGCAGCTTTCATAGCCTTTACCAATGCTAGTTTGTTAGCATAATTTTGAGGAGCTTCCTTGGTAATGGAGGTTAGCAGTTTAATGTTTTTAGCTACTAGTTTTTCAAGTTTGGATTTGGCCAGATGAGAATTGCCTCCACTTAATTGCATTAATGCAGCAAGGCTGCCAAGCAAAACATAATTGGGATAAGTAATTTGCCAGGGCGTGGTTTCATCCTCCAAACTCATGGCCTCGTTATAATGCACTTCGGCTTTGTTGTAATCATTAAAGATGAAGGCCAATGCCATTTTATAATAGTAAAACTCAAAGGCCGTGGCCTGGTCATCAAGGGTTGCCATTTTTTCTACAGT
>CAXBJE010000193.1:0-6436 GCA_963975525.1 uncultured Owenweeksia sp.
ATTGAGTTTTCTGCGATGAGTAGAAACAATATAACGGTCAAAGCAAAAAATGATGGCTGCCCAAACCAAGCCACCTAAATAGGCAAGCCACATCATATCCTGAATTGGCCCAATGGTGGAAAGTGCATAACTCATGGAGACAAACGCCAGTATAGCCGGCACCAAAACCAAAGTTCCGAAACCTATGTGTTTTATTCTTTCTGAACGGGGACAGTGCTTTAGAGTTGTTTTATCACTACCGGCACACCAAATAAAGAAATCGCCTAGCATAAAATGACTTGTTTTAGGAGTAAACGCAGAAGTGGGTAAAATCGGATAGGCTGTAGCGAAAACGAAGATATGTAAAATGACGAGAGGCCATTCCGCGAAAGCGGACAAAGAATATTAAAGACGATTAGCTATCTGATTCTGGCTTTTGGCCCAAAAGCTCTTCTCGTATTACTTTATCTAAAACATTTTTGGGGAGAGCCCCGCGCTGCATCATGGGAGCGCTGCTATCAAGAGGAATAAAAAGGATGGAAGGAATACTTTGAATGCCGAAAGCATGACTTAACTCTGGCTCTGTTTCGGTATCAACTTTATAGATTACAATTTCATCAGCGTACTCATTGCTCAGTTCTTCAAAAATTGGTGCCACAGCTTTACAGGGGCCGCACCAATCCGCATAAAAGTCAATAATAGCGGGCTTATCGCCCTTAAATTTCCAATCACTGTTATCCGAAAAGTCGTGAATCTTTTCTTTGAAATCTTTTAATGTTAACTGTACGGTAGGCATATCTAGATTATTTTAATTAAGCACCAAACTTTTGTGATGGCTGTTGCGTAATATTGATTGTGGAGTTTCGTTAGTACCTCTTGTCGGAGAAATTTAACACCTTCTCTAAATCAGTATTATTAAATACCGAAAACTCTTACCATTGTTTATATTTTTGCACCCCTTTTAAAGTCATGATAGCAGAAGTTGTCCAAACATTCTTAATTAGTTTATCTCCCTTTGGTGAGTCAAGGGTAGGTATTCCATTTGGTATTGTTAGTGGTCTTCATCCCTTGTGGGCATTAGGTATTGGGCTTTTTGCCAATATTCTTGTTTTCCCACTTTTTATGTTTTTGCTGGATAAGTTTAATGTAAAGCTTTGGCGATTTAAGTTTTATAAAGAGAAATCAATAAAAATTGCCCAGCGCAGCAAACGTGGGGTAGGTCAAAAAATTCAGAAGTATGGCTTTTGGGGCCTTATGATATTTGTAATGATTCCTTTGCCCGTTACTGGTGCTTATGCCGCCAGCATTGCCGCTTACATTTTTAAACTTAAGCGCAAACATGCCTTTATTGCCATTAGTATTGGCTTGGCCATTTCTTGTGGTATAATGGCCACTGGTGCTTACTTTGGCAAGATGGGTATAGAGCAGATTTAGTACTCAGATTACTTCCCAATCACCACCGCCCAGGTTTTAGTATCCATTTTTTCACCATTAATATTGGTTATTACCTCTGGTGTGGTTGCGATTTCCTTTAAGCTTAGTCCGGCCTTTTCAACAAATGTGCTGATATCCGCTTTGGAGTAAAGATTGAAATTGTACTTGGTGACAGGAAGCTGTTCCATGGTTTCTTTTGCCCTCATCCCCAGTACAATATGTCCTCCGGGGCGTAATACCCGGCCCAACTCCTTTAACTCAACTTCAGGGGCATCCCAAAAATAAATCACATTTACCCCCAATATTTTGTCGCAGGTTTCGTCAGGAAAGGGGAGGTCTGCTATTGAGGTGTGATGCATGGAGGCACGGCCTTCCTGAATAAATTCCTTAATCATTTTCTTCGCCTCTAAAATCATGAGGTCCGAATAATCCACTCCACGGTAACGGAGGTTGGCATGTTTGGTCAAAAGCTCTTTTGCAAAGAGGCAATTCCCAGAGCCAATTTCTAAAAGCGTTTCATTTCCGGATAGTTGTAACTGCTCAATCGCAAAACGATTCATAAAGGCATTGCCTTGATTCATGCGAGCTGCTATCTCAAGTCCCATCTCGCCATCTGGTTGCCGAAGTTGGGCTGCTATTGATTTGATTATTTGAGAATCCATGGGTAGGGGGCGGTCAATTATTTATTATCCAAATACTTCTCTAAAACCTCCCAGGTATTTTCAGCCAAAATCCTTGCGCCAGCCGGGTTTGGGTGAATTCCATCGTCCTGGTTAAGAGAATCAACTCCGCCAACATCCTTTAACAGGAATGGAATTAAGTCCACTTCCTTCTTTTGGGCAACCTCAGGAAAGATTACCTCATAAGCCTTACTGTACTCAGGGCCCATATTAGGCGGAACCAGCATTCCGGCCAATATGATTTCCACATCCGGGTTTGCGGCTTGTACTTTGTCTATTATAGCCATCAGGTTTTGGCGGGTTTCGTTTACCGGAATGCCCCGTAGTCCGTCATTGGCGCCCAGCTCTAAAATAAAGATGTCCACTTTTTGATTCTTTAAAACCCACTCTAAACGGCTTAATCCGCCCGAGGTGGTTTCTCCACTAACACCGGCATTTAACACGGTGTAGGGTAGCTTCAGCGAATCAATCCTTTGCTGAATGCGAGCAGGAAATGATTCTTCCGGCTGTACGCCATATCCGGCCGTAAGACTGTTGCCAAAAAATAATATGACTTTTTTATTGGAGGTTTTCTGAGTTTCTAGCTGTATAGATTTTTCATCTTCTCCAGATGTTGTAGAGGTAGGCTCGGTACCGCAGGAAATTAGCGTTAACACCATTGCCATGATACTAATGAGGGTTTTTAAATTCATGTTTCAAATTTAGTGGATGCCCCCCACTAATAACAACTTGTTCTTAGGTTGACTCCCGCTCAATTAAATAAGTATCCAGTATAACTTGAGAAAAATCGATTGGGCTTTCACTATCGGCCTCGCGTATTTCTATTTCTTCAATTAACAACTGAGCTGCCATTTGCCCAATTTCAAAGCCAGGTTGATGGATGGTGGTAAGAGCGGGCCTAATGATTTGTGCAATTTGAGAGTCGCTAAAGCCAACCACCTTAAGTTGTTTAGGTACATTTAAACCCAATTGATGTGCAGCCTGAATGGCACCAACACCTACCTGATCGGTTACTGCAAATATTCCGTCCGGTGGGTGTTTTGCTTCCAAAAGTTCAATTGCAAAGTCATGTCCTTCCTTTAGGGTTACCTCTTTACATTCTTTTACCAATTCAGGACAGAACTCAATATTGTGGTCCTTTAAAGCCGCTTTGTACCCATCGAAGCGGGCCTTGGAATTTAAGGGATGTCTTGGCCCACGGATGTGTGCTATCCTTTTACAACCTTTGTCAATAAGGTGCTGTGTTGCAGTGTAAGCTCCAAGTCTATCATCTATTTTTACCTTACTGCATTCAAATAATTTATTAACCTTATCAAACATCACTACAGGTATCCCATACTCCTTAAGTAAATCAAAGTGGGCTGCACTTTTACTCTCGTTGGCCAAGGATACTAAAACCCCGTCTACTTTGGTATTGAACAATAGGTTTGCCTGTTTTTTTTCAAGGCTCAGTTGATTATTGGAAAGGGTAATCAATACTCGGTAGCCCTTTCCCTCAGCATAAGTCATAATGCCTGCAATAACAGTGGAAAAGAAAAAATGAACCACCTCTGGAATAATGACTCCAATAGAATTTGATTTATTTCGCCTTAATGCCAATGCCCTGCTGTCAGGTTGGTAATTCAATTCTTTGGCAAGTTTCTTCACCGCCTGCTTGGTCTTATCACTTATGTCAGGATAATCCTTTAAAGCTTTTGAAACGGTAGTAATAGTGGTCCCTAATTTCTCCGCAATGTCTTTTAGCGTGGTTCTATTCTTATGCATACCTAAAGAAGGGGTATTTTTTTGAAATACCCAATTAAATTATTTAGAATGAATTTAAATTGATTTTACGAAAACGTTAACGTAAACGTTGAAGTTCCTCTAAACCAATTTAGGGTATTGACACGGCTTAAAACATTGACTACGTTTGGTTTAACAATTAGGTCAGCACTTTATTTTTTAATCCTTTAAATAGATTTAGGGAATTAATAAAAAACTACTTCCCTTCTGAAATTGAATAGATGCTTTGGAGGCTGGCAATCATAAACTTAAACTTTTATCAAATGGCAAAATGTTTACAAGATTTCAGACCTAATTTTTTGGTCAGAGGTTTATTAAGTGGATTAGTACTACTCTTAAGCCTTTCTCTTAGCTATGGTCAGACAAAGATTACAGGGAAAGTGGTGGATGAGAATAACGAACCCTTAATAGGAGTTAATCTCACTATTGCTGGTACTTTTGAGGGAACTACAACAGATGTGGATGGAAACTTTGAATTGCGGACGGACTTGCTTGGAGATCAAAAGCTGACCGCGTCATTTATTGGCTACAAGACCGAGGATAAGGAAGTAAAACTTGGCATTGGTGATATCATTGCAAATTTTTCGCTCCTGACAGACCAAATGGGTCTAGAAGAAGTAGTTGTAACGGGTGTGGTCAATAAAAAGTCGAAACTGGAGTCAAGTGTTTCAGTGACTACACTGCAGCCAAAAGCCATAGAGCAATCTGCGCCTCGTACCACAGCTGAAATTTTCAGGACTATACCTGGGGTTAAAGTTGAGGCATCTGGTGGCGATGGAAATACAAATATTACTGTAAGAGGGGTTCCCATTTCAGCAGGAGGTTCTCGTTACTTGCAATTGCAGGAAGATGGGTTGCCACTTATGCTATATGGTGATATAGCATTTAGCACCCAGGATCAATATCTACGGGCCGACCAGAGCGTGGCAAGGGTAGAAGCCATCAGAGGTGGTTCTGCCGCTACTACTACCAGTAACGGCCCTGCTGGCATTATCAACTTTATATCTAAAACGGGGGCACAGTCCGGTGGTACTGTGGGCACTTCTTTTGGAGTTGATTACAATTCTATCCGTACTGACTTCAACTACGGTACTCCACTTGGTAATGGTGTGTCCTTTAATATAGGTGGTTTTGTAAGGCAAGGAGAGGGCCCAAGGCGCGCCAACCATACCGTAAATAAAGGTGGACAGATTAAAGCCAATGTTACCAAGCTTTTTGATAAAGGTTATGCCCGTGTTTATTTTAAAATGTTGAATGACAGAACTGCGGCTTACCTGCCCATGCCTATACAAGTAAGTGGCACTAATGCTGATCCTACATGGGAATCAGTGGAAGGGTTTAGTGCTGTTAACAACGGTCTTCAATCTCCATTCTTTCAGCAAAGCTATGGTTTGGGGCCTGATGGTAATTTCAGAAATGTGAATATTTCGGATGGTATCCATACAAAATCGAATAGCGTAGGAGCTGCCTTTGATTTTGACCTGGGTAATGGTTGGAGAGTAACCAGTAACTCAAGAATGGCCTTTAATAATGGCCGCTTTGCAGGTCCGTTTACCGCAGAGGTTGGAACAACAGCAGCTATACTTGATGGGGCTGTAATTGCCAATGGCGATACTAATACTACGGGTGGAGCGCTACCTTATACCATAAACACGGTTAGTACAAATGAAACTATTACCGATACAGACAACGGATTGGTACAACGCATTCACCTTTTTGATGTAGAACTTGAAAACTTCAACAACTTTATGAGCGATACCAGGCTTAGTAAATCTTTTGATAAAGTGACGGCTACACTTGGGTTTTTTAAGGGGAACCAAAACATTGAAATGAGCTGGTTATGGAACACCTACCTGATGGAAGTGGGCGAAGATGCAGAACTGCTTAACGTAAATGTTGGCGGTAACAACCTTACTTCCAATGGGCAATTGGCTTACGGGGTACCACTATGGGGCAATTGTTGTACCGGTAAGTACAACACTAATTATGATGTAATGGCGCCCTACTTAAACCTGGCCGTAGCTGTTTCAGACAAGTTGAATATTGATGGAGGAATACGATATGACTTTGCAAGGGTAACTGGTCAGGTAACACCTAGCCAGCAGGTGGATAGCCTTGATGTGAATGGCAATGGGGTGATAGACGCACCTGAGCGCAGTGTATCAAGAGTTGATAATACCAACCCAAGAATTGTGAATTATGACTATGATTACGTGTCCTACTCACTGGGTGCTAACTATAAGCTGTCTGATAACAACGCAGTTTTTGTAAGATACAGCCAGGGTTATGTTGGTAATGGCGAAAGAGCTACTTGGCATCAGGGAGGCCCATATCTGGAAAATCAAGCTCCTAAGAACTCTCTGGCGCAAGCCGAATTGGGTTATAAGCAACGGTTTAACCGTGGAGGAATATTTGTTACTGGGTTTTATGCGCTTACTCAGGAAGAAGCAGGAGTAGAGGCCACTACTCAGCGCGTGCTCAGCAACGACTACCGATCATTAGGAGTTGAGTTGGAAGCTAACTACCGTATTAAAGGTTTTGGTGTAATGGGATCATTGACC
>CAXBJE010000194.1:0-6411 GCA_963975525.1 uncultured Owenweeksia sp.
TTGTTTTTCTGAACCAAACCTCCTGACATTTGTCATGACCTAAGAGGAATAAGAATCCCTAAATTTGAACCTTCATTTTTAAGACTAGCAATCATGCCCTTTTATCATACTCTCGGAAAAATTCCGCACAAGCGACACACCACCTTTAAAAAACCCGATGGCGGCTATTATTATGAGCAGCTTTTTGGCACTGTAGGTTTTGATGGGATGTCGTCTAACATTTACCATACTCACAGGCCCACGCAGGTAAAATCTATTGGTGAGGCTATAGACGTTTCTCCTAAAATTGCTGTAGACAAAGGAATTACCAGCCGCATGCTCAAGGGCTTTAATGTAAAACCTCAGGATGACTTTTTGGATTCTCGTACCCCTGTTTTGGTAAACAATGATGTGCACGTTTCATTGGCTGCACCCCGCAAATCAATGACCACCTACTTTTATAAAAATGCCGATGCCGATGAAATGATATTTGTTCATAAAGGCTCCGGTACACTCCGTACTTTTTTGGGAAACCTAAAGTTTGGATATGGTGATTATCTGATTATCCCTCGCGGGATGATTTACCAGATAGAGTTTGATACGGGAGACAATCGTCTATTCATTTTAGATTCCTTTTCTCCCATTTATACACCAAAGCGTTACCGCAACTATTTCGGTCAGTTGCTGGAGCATTCTCCATTTTGTGAGCGCGACATGCGCAGGCCTACAGACTTAGAAACGCATGATGAAAAGGGGGAATTCCTGATGAAGATTAAAAAGGAAGGTGTGTTGCATCAGTTGGTGTATGCCACGCATCCTTTTGATGTGGTGGGATGGGATGGCTACAACTTCCCTTATGCCTTCAACATAAAAGATTTTGAACCTATTACCGGAAGGGTACATCAGCCACCACCCGTGCATCAAACGTTTGAGGCTGCAGGTTATGTGGTTTGTTCATTTGTGCCGCGCCTTTATGATTATCACCCTGAAGCCATACCGGCACCATACAATCACAGTAATATTGATAGTGATGAAGTGCTGTATTATGTAGATGGTGACTTTATGAGCCGTAACCATGTGGAGAAAGGCTATATCAGTCTGCACCCCGGTGGAATCCCTCATGGACCACACCCAGGCGCGATGGAGCGTAGTATCGGCCAAAAGGTAACAGAAGAACTGGCTGTAATGGTAGATACCTTTAAACCGCTAAAACTTACCCAGGCCGCGTTGGATATTGATGATGGTGAATACTGGAAAAGCTGGTTAGAGTAAACTCTGACTAAATGATATAAAACGAGAAAGCCGCATCTGACTATTCAGATGCGGCTTTTTTAATTACAAAAACCTGATTACGGCTTAAGCGTAAATTTACGTGTAACGTTATTCATTTTGCTGTCCACCGCGTTGCCTTGGGCATCCACCAACTTAATGTTGATAGTGTTTTCGCCCATTGGTAAACCTTCAATTACATAAGGCTGCCATTTGTCAAATTCAAACTGCAGGCTATCATTAATTGTAGCTACTACTGAATAACCATCGGCTTTCAACTCGGCATTTACGGGGTAAAAATCGAACAGGACTTTTTGAGCATCAGCGCCATCATACTCACCTTTTGGGCGGCTATAAAACAACATTGGTTTGCTCAAATCCATTGGTTGTGCATCTTTTGCCTTTTGGCCAATGGTAAATTGAAACACCTTAAAGGCGTCAGCGTTTTTCACACTTTCGTGGAAAGATCTTGAAAGGAAGGCAATCGCAACATGATGACCGGGTTCAAACTCTTTGTCAAACTTAGGCTCATAATGCGCACTGTAAGGGTCATTATCCATAATAAGATGGATGTGTTGCCCTTTATCAGAATTAGCCAAACCATTGGCACCAGCCTCAGGGCTTTGTGCCCCTAGTTGATAGCCTTCAACACCAAAATCGAAGCTTACTTTTTTACCATCCTGCTTCATGCCTTCTTTTGGCATGTTCAACATTAATTTGGCATCAGGAAACTTCTCAGAATCTGCGAAGGGAGAAATTTTTAGTCCGCCTTTTTCATATACTTCCGGAGCATCATTTTCGGGTTCGGCAGTTACACCTTCATCTTCTGAACTTAAATCTATTACTTCTTCTCGCTCTTCACTGTTACCAGGATTACCGCATGCAGCCATCACACTTACTGCCAGTGTTAGCATAAAAACTCTCTTAATCATAGTTGTATTTTTTATTTGGGAATGCCAAAGGACGCAAATTTGTTCACGTATTCAGAAAAACAACAGTAAAAATCCTACTAATTCATGGAGCATTCAATAAAGACTTTTTAAAATAATATTTTAGAAAAAACACAGGTGTTAGACCAAAACTATATCCACCTATCAAAGATATAAGCTCTCTCTATTTTCTCCATAAATTTTGCTAAATGTCAGATTAAGAGGTCTTTTGATTATCCTATTTTTTTAACTTCGCAGCCTCAACAACGCTAAAAACACTCCTTAACCAAGTTTTTGTAGCCATTGATTTTATTGAGATGATAAATCTTGGCTATTTCCATCTTGTGAGGGGAGGAACATTCTCTGCTTAACCTAAACCCCTCAAAATGAGAAAATTCATTTTAGCCATTTTACTTGTGCCCCTACTCAGCTTTTCGCAGCAAAGCAGCGATACACTTATCCTAAAATCTCCTAACGGCACCTTGTTTGGGCTATATATTACCAATGCAGGAGTTTTAGAAGTGGTAAACTTTGGTTTACCTCCAGCTGGTAAACCGGGTCAACAGCTACCCTCAGTGGGCTTTCAGTACTCTGCAATTGTAGCCGAAGCAACCGCAAATAATGTAACCCCACCCAGCCAGGGTTTGCAGGCCCTTCAAAAAATATACTTTGATAAATTGGACAGTATTGGGTTCTTAGAAAAATGTGATTTCTTTTACCTATTTGTAAATGATGGCAGCCCCGATTTTGGTCTTATCAATTGGGCAGACCCTACAAAGTATAATGCCACGGCTATGAGTCAACCCGATTTTGATAGTCTCAATGGGTTTTCCATTGGCTCATCAAAAGGGTTCATAAACACCAATTACAAGCCAACTCGTGACGCTGTAAAGTACACGGGAGGAAATGCCAGCTATGGTGGATATATTTCTGATGTTAGAAGTGAAAATGGTTTTGCAATGGGTATCAACTCCGGATATGACAACATTTTAAGACTAAACTTTAAGGGTAGCGGAACTTTTAGAATCAATAACAGTATAAACACCAACTTTACAGCCCCTGTTGATACTAATGGGCTTTTTGTAGTAGATAGGGAAAATCAACAACTAAGCCTTACCTGGCGGGGGCAATTAATTAAATCGGTTATTTCTATTACACCAAATGGTTTACCCGATGAGGATTTTTACATTTTATGTCAAAACCTTGGAGGATCTCCTAACAGTCATACGTCTTCTCCCATGGCTATGGCTTTTGCAGGTGCAAATACTAAAATTTTGGCTCCTGCGGTTACCCAATACACCGAAGATTACCTAGCCTCAGTCAGGGCCTACTACGGACTTCCTGTCATCAACCCACAAACTCAGCAAACAGCTGCATTAGCCAAAGAAGATATCCATAGTATAATTGATATTCTAAAAGGTCATGAATCTAAAGTTGTAAATGGTGAGCTTGTGGTATTGGATTTATATGCCATGCTGGATACCAGTGATGTAAAATGGAACATGGCCGGAAAGTTAAATGGCGTAAAGGGTGTAGAACCTATTTATGGTTGGGATGTGCGTTTTGAAGATATGAAACAGGGGTTTAAAAACCCAGTGGAGGGAATTATTGAGTGGAAATACCCAACCGCTATTGACAGTATTGCCCTGTGGACAGGTAGTAACCTAACTGATACCAATGCCTGGTTTGACTTTTATGCCAGTAATGACATGGTTAACTGGACCCCTTTAACGGGCAAAATCAACTTTCGCTTTTTTAGAAAATTCACCTATCTCAATAGCCTAAACACTTCAAAATTCAGGTATTTTAAAGCAGTACGGAACACCAACGACTTGAATGGCCAAACGGGAAGTGTGGCTCATAATTTTATGAAAATCGTACCCTTTGGTAGACAAGATCAGTTTATACCCTACCCTGAGTATTTAACACTTGCTGACCTTAGGATTAGGAAAAACACCTTCAGGGAAACAATGGGTGTGAGTGCTTACACTGTAGATTCACTTGATCATGTGGTAAAGTTTGCCAATGTTTCTCAGTTTAATAATTTCAAAAGATTTATGGCAAGGCCTGGCGATCCCTGGGGCGCCATGCTCAATTACTTTAGCGCCTATACCACCGTTTACGCCTCTGGTGTAAAACACCGTGGTCCAGATGGTCTCCCAGTAAAAATGCTTAGGGGCGGAATGGAAGATGTTTATGAATATTGGCGAGACAACGGGGTTGATTTTGTTCTTGAGCGATTTCAGCTTAGTTCCGATGCGTGGCTGGTAGATTCACTAAACCAATACTACATACAAGCAGGTAAAGGGGATTCAAGCATATTATCCAGCAGCACTATTTATGTTACGGATAATAAATTTTCTCTTCCTGATAACATTAGGGGAGAACCGCAGGTATGGGTCGATACGATAGTATTACAAAGAGATTTGAGTCATTATGATTACCGCAAAGCTATATACGAAGCCTACGACTCTAGTTACTATCCCAATGCTGGAAAGTTTACAGATTACCTGATTGACAAATACATTGAAAAAGATAATCAGGGCAACCATACTGGCAGGGTGTCCAGCATTCAAAATTTTATGCGAATACCGCCTGATGCTCTGATAGAGATGGCGAATCCTGATAAACGCTTCAAAGTATTAACCACCCCCGAAACCTATGAACTCTGGGGTGATTTTATTTTTAACTATACCGCTGTAACTGGTAGAAACAAAAACATTCCTCCAGAGGATGTTTACGTAATAAAGGGAGACAGTACTCTTATAGGGCTTGATATTGTTGATGCCGAAGCCGGGGAAAATGAAGCGGACAGAGATTGGCAAGGTGGACTAGCCCAAATGCCTGCCTATGCCATGGGCATGATGCTATCTGTACAATATGATGGGCACCTAGGGCTGGTAGGTGGAATTAGAGAAAACCATGCTGTAGGCATGCATACAGCAGATCCAACCATGAAAATGGTCTTACACTCCACTATTAACTCCGACATGCACCGATCCATTCAGGCTTTAAAATGGGCAGAGTATTTTAGGCAACGTGATATGCACCTTACAACCGGAACCCATCCTTATAGCGGACTTCCTCTCACGGTAAAATTTGAAAATGTTGCTTTTGATTTTCATGAATACAGAAGCACTGCCGGTGGACAAGGCAGTGGGGTATTGGCTACCGCCAAAGAAGAATATGCACTAACACCAGAGCTTTCTACCTCCACAGAGGAAATGCTTAATGGCTTAAAAATAATCAGAACGCTATGGCCAGACTACGAAGTATATTGTTCAGAATATGGGTATGGTCATATAGATGGGGGTAAATTCTCTGCAAGAAAAGAGCATATTGGCATTTTAGACCCTGCTACAAATGCCTATAAAATGGATCCAGATTACGATCTTACTTATGCACAGGCTTCCAATAATGACTGGGACTCCATGTTTAGGCACGGTTACCTTGAAAAGATTTTTATTTATCGCCTAAAGGATGCAGATAATTACTATGCCACTATTGATAACACCACAAATCCTCCTTCAATAGATAGACAAGCTGTCTGGAATACCCCATCCTACATTTCATCATTCCCATCTCACGGGCTATATACCCATGCCAACAGCACCAGCACGCCAAAGCCTGCTGCATATTCAATTCATACATTATTGGATGTAATTGGCAACAGTTACCAAATAGACTATACAAAGTATGATAATGATAGTGTAGCTATTTATCGTTACTACGATTTTGCCGATAAATACTGGACCTACGCGATTAGGAGATACACTAATCATAATGGTAAAACTCAAAACTTTACCATTTCAATTCCGAGAGAGGTAAAAAACGTAACTCGAATAGAGCCAATACGCAATGGGCCTGCGTTAACAACAATAAACTTAGGAGATATAGACTTCTATACCACTACAGTTACCGAAAAGTACTTTTTGCTGAAATTGGAGATTTAGCTCAGCCGTAAAGGGCCGGGCTAATTCAACATAAACATTAAGTTGTGATTACCCTTGCTTAGCCGGGTTTATCATTACTTCCTTATAGTATCCTTCAGATAGTTTTTTGCCAACACTTTTGAAGGCCTCAATGGTCTGTTCAATATCATCCTCGGTATGCACTGCCGTTGGAATCAATCTTAATAAGATCATTCCTTTTGGGATTACCGGGTAAACCACGATCGAGCAGAAGATGCCAAAGTTTTCTCTAAGATCCATTACCATCTGCGTGGCTTCTTCAA
>CAXBJE010000195.1:0-6375 GCA_963975525.1 uncultured Owenweeksia sp.
CAAGTGGCTGCCGATGGAATGCGCATTTTCCCTAACCCATTTAGCTCGGTATTTACCATTGATCTTGGTAATATGAGAGCTGGGGAGGTTAGCGTAAAAGTGTTAAGTGCTAATGGCGCTTTGGTAATGCAAAAAACAGACAAGAACTCTAACGGTAAAATTGAAATTACCGAAATGAGTGACTACCCCAAAGGTGTTTACATGCTTGAAGTGAGTAATAACAATCAAGTGATTGTTAAGAAAATTGTGAAGCAGTAAACCTTTATTAAGTGAAATGAGGGAGAAAGGCTGTTCCGGGAAACCGGAGTGGCCTTTTTTCATTTACGGATGTTACCGAGGGTTTGCTAAAAACAATTGACCCTATGCATGCATAGTACTACCTTTGAAGCCTCATATTCTTTATAAGGTGACCAATAACTCCCAACATCAGCCCGAAAAGCGAAAGAGCTTTGAACTTCCAAAATATATTACCCTTTCAATGAGGGTGCTGGAAAGCCTATCTGTATCACTGGCCTCGCGGTTTGCCTTTCATTTGTTCTTCCAGCCTATTAAGTTTCCACTTCCCGAAAGGGAAAAGGCTATACGGAAGAAAGCTACTAAGCATAAACTGCATACGGGAAAGTCGCCCTTTACGCTTTTAGAATGGGGTGATGCCAATGCAAAGCGCGTCTTAATGGTTCATGGATGGAGTGGCCGTGGATCACAGTTTCAAAAAATAATAGAAGCTCTGCTTGAAAAGGGATTCTATGTTGTAGCCATAGATGCACCCGCACATGGTGGTAACAGGCAGAAAAAAACCAGCATGCTGGAGTTTATTGATGCCATTGAAGTTAGTCAGGACAAATTTGGTCCGTTTGACTACGCTATAGGCCACTCCCTTGGCGGGATGGCCATATTTAACGGATTAAGAACAAACCTTTTTGTAAGTAAAATCGTAACTATTGGTACTCCAGACAACGTACGCCATGTTGTTGGAGATTTTTGTGAAAAAGTGAATGCAAGCCCAAAAGTGGCAGAACGCATCATTAAAAAAATAGAAAGCCAGTTTGTTATGAAAATAGAACACGCCTCCACTGATTACCTTGCCCAAAAATTTAACCCGGATGGATTAATCATTCATGATGAAGATGACCAGGATGTGGGAATTGAAAATGCAACCGAACTTGCCAAACACTGGCCTAATGCTAACCTGATAATTACAAAAGGCCTGGGTCATCGCAGGGTGTTGATGGATCAGAAAGTAATAGACTCCATCATCGGATTTTTACCGCTGAGCTAACTTGGCCTGAACTTTGAAGTTGCAACATTGAAAATATCTTAAGATGAAAAAATTACTTTCTCTAACATTAATTTTAACTTTTGCCCTGGCCTGTAGTGGCCAGCAAAAAACTGAAGAAACAAAAGCTATGGGAGATTATAGTGTTAAGAAAACAGAACAGGAATGGCAAAAAATGCTTTCGCCTGAGCAATACCATGTACTGCGAAATAAAGGAACGGAAAGGCCTGGAACAGGAGAATACAACCTGCACTTTGAAGAAGGTACCTATACCTGTGCCGGTTGCAATGCACCACTTTTTGACAGCGACTCAAAATTTGATGCCCATTGTGGCTGGCCAAGTTTTGATAAGGCCCTGGACAAAAACACCGTAAAGGAAATTTTGGATACCTCACACGGCATGACGCGTACCGAAATTGTTTGTGCCAAGTGTGGCGGCCACTTAGGCCATGTGTTTAATGACGGCCCTACCGAGACTGGTATGCGATACTGCATAAACTCCGTATCACTTGGTTTTGATAAAGAGGAATCAGCTACCAAAGAAGAAGAATAACATAATTTATGTACTTGATAAAACCCGTATTGGCCAAGCTGATACGGGTTTTCTTTTTATCAAGGCCTAATTTGATTTTATTCGGTTTCTCTTTTCCAGTAAAAATTTCTTTTCTGATTCATTTTGCACTAAACCTATTGCTTTGGTAATATATAAAAATGCTTCAGGCCCATCTCCTATCCGCTCAAAATATTCGGCCAAAAGGCCATAATACAAATAGGCGCGCTGCTCTAGTTGGGCCGGTTCTACTTTATCAAGCAAAGATTTACAGGCTTCTACTTCTCCCCTTTCCAATTCTGCCATTGCCATATTCAATAAGTTGAATGGAGATGGATGAAGCATATTAAGTTGAGTATACCAACGTAAAATCCGATGCCAGTTGGTTTCTTCAAAGGTCCGGGCCTTTAAGTGCTCAGAAGCAATGGCCGCCTCATAATGATAACTTGAATAGTGATCGGCATCCACGGCTTTGTTCATTGCCACATTACCAAGTTGCATAAGCTTAAAATCCCAAAGAGAACGATCTTGCTCTTTCAGGCTAATTATTTCGTTCTCAGTATTCACTTTACTTTTTAGCCTTGCGGCATGAAAGCAAAACAGAGCAAACAAAGCATACACATCATGAGTTTTGGTAAACTCATTATCCATCAACATTCTGCATAGGCGCATGGCTTCTCCACACAACTCTTCGCGTACTAATTGGTCCTTCTTACCAGAATGAAATCCTTCATTAAAAATGAGGTATATGACCTTTAAAACCATTTCCATCCTTATGGGTAAGGATGAACCTTGAGGTATTTCAAAAACCACATTTCCGTCCTGAATGGTCTTTCTGGCCCTGGTAAGCCTCTTTTTAACTGTATCTTCTTTCAGCAAAAGGGCACCAGAAATTTCGCTGGTGCTAAAACCTGAAATGGTTTTTAGGGCAAAAGCTATTTGCTCGCGTGGATGTAACTGTGGGTGGCAAGCTGCGAATATCATTCGCAACTGACTATCTGCAATTTCAGTATCCAAAAACAACTCATTTATAGCAATAGAAGATGGTCCCGATTCAATTTTTAGAACTCGCTTTTGTTCGGCACTAAGCTTTCTGATTAAATCGAGCGTACGGTTTTTAGCTGCCTGCATCAGCCAGGCCTCTGGATTTTCGGGGGGATGGGTTTTCCAAGCCTGAAAGGCTTTTATAAAAGTATCCTGAATGGCGTCCTCAACCGTTTCAAGTTGTTCAAGGCCAAAAATCCGCGTTAAAATGGAGACCATCTTCCCGTACTGATGCCGGAAAAGATGGTCTAAACCATTATCTATCATTTTAGTACACCATCACTTCGCGTACCTCTACAGAACCCTGTTTGTCAAAATCGGGATAATCGTATGAAATTTTCACAGCCTCGTCAAAGTCTTTGGCCTTTACCACATAGTATCCGCCAATAAGCTCTTTTACCTCACTGGCAGCTACATCTGTAACCGTTTTATCCGGACCATCAACACGCTTTATTTTGCCCGTTAAGGCATTACCGCCAACAAGTATTCCGGCTTTTTCCATTTTATCGTTCCAGGCAAACCATTTGCCCATCCTGCCCTGAATCTCTTCAGGTGAGAGGTTTAAGTCTTCATAACTAGGGCCTAAGAAAATTAACATAAAGTCTTTCATTGTTTTGATTTTTTGGAGGTGTAAGTTACTCAAACGTGCACCTCGGTTATATTTAAAATTGATATTGTTTCAAGGTTTATGGTTAATGTGGATATTTTTTATGTTCGTTTTTGGCTTGACCCAAAAAGAACCAAAAAGAACCAAAAAGGTCAAGGCTTACAAGAAAAAAATGACCTGCTCTTTGGCTGCCCTAAGTTCGAGCGGGTGATCTCCTCAATTCTTCGGAGCTTCCCGTTCTCTCTAAGGCCCGCCTTCGATCCGAGCATTTATTTTCTTGAATGCCAGTTCCAGTCGACAAAAATGCTTTAGCTTAACAATAATATCCTTGACTTCTTTAAAGTTTTGCCGCTGAATTGAAGACCATTCCTAAAACAAATTTCCCAAGAACTTATACTCGTTATTTAGATTTACATCTGTACCACTTCATGAAGCTCCACGGTTGCGCCAGGTGCCCATCCTAAGTGAATATGATCTTTAAACAACGCTTTGGCGGCATCCTTGTCTTTGGCCTGTACAACGCTGTAGCCGGAAACACCCTTGTCACTTTGGTTCCACTTTCCGGCACTACCAAGGCTTTCACCACCACCAAGTGGCGCACCAAGGTCTACCATTAAATCTCCACAGCGCTCATTCCACGCTCCCCAAGCCTTCATAACTTCATCTCGCTGAGCATCGGTCATTTGCATGTTTTCTTCTTGTGCCATTACCTCTGCTGGTAAATGATAAAGCGCAATAAACTTTTTCATAATCTTTAAAATTTAAGTTAATAATGAATTTATACCCTAATGACGAAGCTGAATTGGAGGGGGTGGACAGATTTTGAAAATATTTTTTTTATCGCCTTCCACTTAAAAAAGCAAAGCCCCACAGATATAATTACCTGTGGGGCCTTAGTACCTATTATGCTCTATTATCTCTTAATCAACTTTTGGGTATAAGTTTTATGGCCATAGGAAACTCGTATCAGGTAAACACCACTTGGGTAAGCTCCAAGATTTATTTCCATTTCTTGTCCGTTAAGGCTTAACTTGTCCATTAGTGTCCCGCTAAAGTCGTACACGTTTACCGCAGCTCCCACCATGTTTTCAAAGGAAAGCGCAAGTGTGCATATAGCCTGTGTAGGATTAGGATAGAGCACAAAGCCTTTAACATCATCCCTAAAAGATTCACTGTCAAAATCTTTTTTAACAATTACCCCTTTACCGGCTTTGTCCAAATCCAACCGGAAGGAGAAGCCACCAAGATCAGGTTTGCTTGTGCGGTTGCGGATAGCCAGAATAATATCATTGGCTCCAGTTTTAAACACAGTATCCAAATCTGCTGATGTGTAGGTGTCAAATGGATCACCTCCCAGATAACCGTTTTCCACGATACCATTATCATTAAACAGTATATCATGGTTGGCCGTACGCCAGTTCATCTTGCCCATATCTTCTTCAAGGGCAACCTCATGCCGGTTAACAAATATCTGCATATTGTCGTCTACAAACATGCGGAAACGGGCGTTGAGTGCTTGATGCTCAGTAAGCTCAAATTCATAGCGGTAGTAGGTTACGCCACTCCTTGCGGTGATCACTTCACTACCCATTACTGTGTATAGATGTGTCCAGGAATAGGGCTGTCCCACCTCTACGGGCAACGTGAAGGTACTATCATGCGGCAGGTAAGCAGCTACTCCCGGCCAAGGGTAGCTGTTGGATGTGGCCACAGTTACTTCGGTGCTCAAAGTCCAGGCAGAGTCAGATACAAGGTAGAGTATGGTTTCTGTACTGTCCCCGTCACAATCCCCGGCCGGTTTGATATACAATGTAGTTACCAATAGGCTGTCACAACCCGCAGCAGAAATGGCTGTATCTGTATAAACACCTGCGGCATCCTGCCAACCTCCACCAACAAAAAGACTATCACCAGGGCAAATACTATCCGTAAATGCTGTGGTTGTAATGGCACCGGGTGATTGCCTCTCAACAGAGCCAATATCATGCCCAGCCCCGAATGCCCGTGGTATGCCCCTCTGGTCTTTTTTTACCACTCCATTGGCATTATCAATGGCTGGGCTGCCACACAGCAAGGCGTGCGTTTTGGTACAGCCTCCATTGTTTGCCAAAGGACCTAATAGCGCATTTACAGGATTTATGCTATCTCCAAATATATCCCCGGGTTCGGTAACTATGTTCATGCCTGTAGTATCGCCAATTAAATTATGTCTCATTGAAATAAAACCAGCTGTAGTGTCTGTGGGGTTAAAGCCGCCATCACCACCAATACTATCTGTTATATTACCGGCCAGAATAGTGTTTTGAAGGAAAACCTTTTCGCGGTTTGAGCCAATACCTGGAGCCACAGGGGCCGAATTTAGAGTTATAGTAGAGCTTATCACAGTGGACGAACTATCCGAAAACAGGCCTCCGCCTGCGAAAGAAGCAGAGTTACCGGAAATTGTACTGTTAATTACCCTTAACCCACTATTGATACTATAAATACCGCCACCAAATATGGCATTGCAGTTATTGGAAACAGTTGAACTAATCAAATACATTTTTGCCACTTCTTCAACGAGGATTCCACCGCCTTCACCATCAGTCGTGTTACTGTCCACCACAACGTTCTCCAAAAGAACGTGATTTCCTCCATAAAAGTAAACACCTCCTGCTTTCTCCTCTCCCAGATTATTTCTGATGCTGGTTTTACGAATAATGACTGAATCCACCTCTACATACATGCCACCGCCATCGTCACCTATTTTATTATTTTCTACAAGGCAACTATCCATTACCAGAACATAACCTTCTGCTACAACTCCACCTCCGTAATTGCGAGTTGCCTCGTTACCGGAAATCAAGGACTTGAGTATAAACGCAGTATCGCAAACAGCCATCACACCACCGCCATTAT
>CAXBJE010000196.1:0-6339 GCA_963975525.1 uncultured Owenweeksia sp.
ATTTGGTTTTTGGAAATTCACAAAGGAAGGTTTGTATCTCTTTCTCGCCATAAGCCGGTAAGTAAACTGTAACATGACCTTGGTTGGTAATATTGGCCTGCCTTATTTCTTTACGGATAACAGGTTTAAATATAAAGTCATCAAATTGGTCAAAATGAAACCCTATTGGCTTACTGCATGGAGCATAATTTTTAAGAATAAACTCCCCTATTCTATCAAACTTAGCCGGACGTGGAGTGTTTTTTGACAAAAATGAAACCTGATGCCCTAGGCCAATACACTCCTGCTTTCTTAATTTACATGCCCAGGCTGTGATAAACTCAAAATCATTAATTACAATATCATATTGCTGTATAGGGAATTGCCAGATCTCACGAACAATGCCCAACAGATTGTTTTTAATTAGAGTTTTGAAATAGCTGATCCCTCCTTTGGAGTTGTATATAAAGGTGAGGCCCTTGCTTCTATATTTAGGTGTAACAGGAAGCTCAACCTGACTTTGGTCACCACTCAAGGCAATATCTAAATCGCAGTACTTAAGTAAAATGGGAATAATTTCCCTAGCTCTTGCAACATGCCCATTTCCAGTTCCCTGGATGGCATAGAGCACTTTAGGCCGTTTTTTCAAAAGCTTGATTGTTGTCGGTTACTTTTCTAATTAATCGGTGAATATCCAAATCATTCAAGTCTTCACCCTCATCCGTATGTGATTTAAAGTCAATATCCCTGTAGTGCTTCATGCTCCATTTACCATCATGAAATTCCAGTGCTGTTAGATTTTCAATCCAGTCGCCAGAATTGAGGTACATACACTGCCCTTCCTTGTTTTTTACCAAACGCATTTGTGGTTGATGAATGTGACCGCAAATAACGTAATCATAACCTTGATCAATCGCCAACTCAGCAGCGGTATCCTCAAAATCTGTAATATACTTAACGGCTTTTTTCACGCCATTTTTTATGGCTTTCGAAAAACTATACCGCTCCTTACCCATTTTTTCGAGGCACCAATTGCTTATACTATTTATGGTGATCAAGAGGTCATATCCCCAGCCACCAAGTTTCGCTATCCACTTAGCATTTTGGATAGATGCATCAAAGATGTCACCATGGAAAAACCATGCTTTTTCTTTCCCTAAATCAAGTATCAATTTATCTGAGAGGTGAATATTTCCAAATCTGGCATCTGAAAATTTTCGTAGCATTTCATCATGATTTCCGGTAAGATAATGTACCTGAGTACCTTTAGCAGCCATGGAAATTATTTGCTTCAGTACTTTAAGATGACTTTTGGGGAAATAGCTTTTCCTGAATTGCCAGATATCAATGATATCGCCATTGAGGACAAGAGTTTCAGGGTTGATACTCTTTAGGTATTTGTATAGTTCTTTGGCCCGGCAGCCAAAAGTTCCGAGATGAACATCGGAAATTACCACAACGTCAACCAAGCGTTTGGACATAGGCCTAAACTTTACACAATTGCTTAATTGCAACAGTGCGGCTAACTTCAGGACTAATTGTAAAGGTTATGTAAACAGCAGTTTACCAAAAAAGCACTTATAAATAACTGTTTGTTAAAAACCTGTTGAATAATTACCAGGTTTCTTTTTTCAGGCTCTGAATGGCCCGCATTATATCTTGTTGGCTGATTTGCCCAACCAGTTTCCCCTCATCCAACACAGGAAAGCGTCTCACCTTAAGATCTAAGAACATTTGTGCTGTTTCAAAAACATTCATCCCGGGATTTACGGTTTTCACATCCGTACTCATCCTCTCGCCCACTTTACCGGGGTCATGAAAAGTGTTGTTGTATTTACCACGGATAACCTGCTTTAGGCAGTCCCCCTCTGAAATTATTCCAACCAAATTATTATCATTGTCCACAATTGGTGCTCCGGA
Source organism: uncultured Owenweeksia sp. (assembly GCA_963975525.1). Taxonomy (GTDB): domain Bacteria; phylum Bacteroidota; class Bacteroidia; order Flavobacteriales; family Schleiferiaceae; genus Owenweeksia. The sequence goes on from CAXBJE010000196.1 coordinate 1,900, forward strand.
AATATTCTTTTTCAGCAGAGTGTCTATTACTTCATCCATGCTTTGTTCAGGAGTAAAGGTCACCAGCTTTTTAGTCATATAATCCTTAACCTGCACTTGTTGTGATTCTTTGGGTGGGTCTTGCCTTGCCCCTTGATAGCTCATTACCATAGTTCCTGATTTTGATGAAAAGATAAACAATATTTCAAAACCGAAGATGCCCAGGGATTAACGGTTGGCTGGTTAAGTTTTACAAAAACACTATAAAGGCAAAAGCCCCGAAGAAAATTCTTCGGGGCTTTACACTTATTTGGATTTGCTAAAGTCTCTATTGCCTTAAAACATACAGAATCTTAGCGCTTTACAAATCGTTTAACTACTGATTGAGTACCAGAATCAACTTTTACAAGATAAACTCCTGCTGCATAGTTTGAAACATCAATAGTGGCAGTTTTCTGAAGTTGCTTTCCGTTTTGCGAAATAACACCTAGTACTTTTCTTGATATATCAGTAATAGTAACAGTGTAGTCCACATCACCTTTGGCATTCTCCATAACCAAGCTAAGTTGATTTACCACTGGGTTTGGATACATATCGAAACTTGGAACTGTGTTGATACCCGAACCTGCACTCGCGTCCTTCTTAACAATTACCGCCTGACCTGCTTTATCAATATCCATACGGAAAGAGAATCCACCAAGGTCTGGTTTAGAAGTACGATTACGAATGGCAAGTATGATATCATTGTCTCCTGTAACAAAAATGTTATCAGGACTAACAGCAGTATAGGTATCAAATGGATCTCCACCTAAATAACCATTGTCAACTGTACCATTGTCATTAAACAGTATATCATGGTTGGCGGTACGCCAGTTCTCTTTACCCATTCCATCTTCCAATGCAATTTCCTGTCGGTTAATGAAAATTTGCATGTTATCATCCACATACATTCTGAACCTTGCATTTAGTGCCTGATGTTCCGTAAGCTCAAACTCATAGCGGTAATAAGTAACTCCGCTATAGGCTTTAATCACTTCGCTACCCATTACAGTGTATAAGTGTGTCCATGGGTAAGGCTGGCCAACTTCTGCGGGTAATACAAAGGTTGAATCATGCGGAAGCATATTAGCCGCACCAGGCCATGGATAGCTGTTGGATGTGGCAATGCTCACCACATTACTCAATGTCCAGGCGGAATCCGAAACTATGTAGAGAATTTTCTCAGTAGTATCAGGGCTGCAGATGGAATCGGCCTGATAGTAAAGCGTTGTAACCAAAAGGCTATCGCAGCCTGAAGCAGCAGTAGCTGTATCGGTGTAAACACCGGGAACCTTTTGCCACGCTCCACCTACATATAGGCTATCGCCTAAGCATATACTATCGGTAAAAAAGGTTGGTGAAGAAGTATCATTTACCGTTACCGTAAAGGAGCAGGTATCTGAGTTTCCCCCTCCATCAACTACCACAAATTTGTTGGCTGTAACGCCTACCGGGAAGAAACCACCGCTGGCAATACCTTCAATTTGCTGGATACCGCCCATTTTTAAACTGATATTATCAAGAGTAATTGTTTGAAACCATTGCGTGACATCATTACTGAACATTATACAAACCATTTGTCCGGATAATGATTGTAAAACCGATGTAATATCAAATGTCCTGGCGTTTGGCCCTATTTGCATTAGTGGATCACCGGGGTTGGTAGAAAAAATTTCATGAATCGGATTCATCAAAGAATCTAATATCTCCACTTTAAACTCCTGACCCGGGTCAACAAACACCGTATGAAAATTTCTAATTCTGTCATCCCAACTTATTACGGCATTAGAAACAACAGCGGGTACCATAAAGGGCTGAGACATTAAGTGCAAAGTGGGACCGTCCTGATCTGTTATTAAGTCATACGCCCCCGAAATTGGCGGAAGGGCTGTTGCACCCACACCCGAGCTAATTGGAACGTAAGAGCCATCGTTGATCACGGTTACACCAATAGATGTGGAGGTGTTTGATACCGTCCAACCCGTAAGGTTGCCTGTTTCAAAATCACCGTTTACAATATATTCTGTTTCCAGGCCAGAAGTACCGCAATTATCAGAAGCGGTAACTGTGTAGGTAACCGCAGCACCACATTGGCCAGGATCATTACTAGCGCTTATGTTTCCAGGGCAGGATATTACCGGGCTGATGGTATCTCCAACAATGACTATGGCATCGCAAGAACTAAAGTTTCCTGCTGCATCAAATACCGTAAGACTTACAGTATCCGTCCCAACATCTGCACAGGTAAAAGTTGTTTTATCAACAAAAAGTGAATCAACACCACAGTTATCTGTGCTTCCACCATCTACATCAGCAGCTACAATAGTTGCAGTACCGGCTGCATCCAGATATACTGTTATATTTTGACAAACAGGACTTGGGGCAACTCCATCTGGGCCAACCGTAATGCTTGCACATGCGCCTGGTGTTACACAAGCTCCTTCACCCCTTATATAATAAGTGGTTGAGCTATTTGGGGAAACCATAATTGAAGTTCCTGTTCCAACAAAAGTTCCTCCGCAACTACCAGTGTACCAATGCCAGTTTGTAGCATCATTCAGGTTACCAGAAGTAATACTAAGCGTTTGAGGGTTACATCCACCACTAGTCGAAACTGTAGGAACATCAGGCTCGTTGCAACTCGAAAACCCTGTTACACAGAAGTTGTCAAAACCGAGTTCTTCTGAACCATCGCTTTTGTGTAGTAAACGTACCTGCAAAGTGCTGCCGGAAGCAGCAAGGCCATAAGTAAAAGTGTTTAAAGTATTGGTTAAAGCTGTACCAGCCGGATCCGCTGTTCCACTTAAGTCGCCATCTTCCTTAAGTTCAAAAGTGGTTCCATCGCCATAAAAAGCCGCAATTTTTGTCCATGCCCCTGCATCAATTTTATATTCAACAAACACGTAGTCACTTGCCTCCCAACTTGGTGGAGAAATATCACTCACAGCAAGATTTACCGAAACGGTAAAACTATCAAGCCCTGTTGCGTTAAACGGATTAAGCCGCATTTCGCCAATTCCCAATGGGTTTGGATTAGATGGTTCATTCACATCCTCTCCTATCCAAATATAACTACCAGTAGCGCCTAAAATGGCTTGACCATGGCTTGGGTGCGCACCACCGCTGGCGTTATGGCGTTCCCAAAAATTACTGTTGGCATCATTAAACTGATATGCAGCGTACCTAACTCCATGTCCATCCGTTTCAAAACTCTCGCAATAGGGTAAATTTTGAGCGGCTTGTAAAGAAGCATCTATGTTGATATCGCGTGTCTGAAAGTTACTTCCTGCTCCATCCGAAACTTGAAATTGTATAGTACGGTCTTGTAGTGATGGATCATTACCATCAGAATTTGCGTAAGTAACTGAACGCAGCAAGGTTTGATATTGAGCCGGTGTAGCATTACCACTTAATGTAAGTGTGTTACCTATATACGATCCTGTAACGCCAAATTGAGTTATAAAATCCAGCACATCTTCCGTTGCGTCAAATCCTTGAAAAACCGCTATGGTAGCACTTTGAATGCTGTCTCCATCCGCATCAGATACCGTAATTGTATTAGATACTTGTTGTGGCCCGCTACCTTCAACATAGTTAAGCGTTGCTGGTTCAATATTGGCTAATACCGGAGCATTATTAGCGGGTACACCTCCGTTTACACAAATGTTATCAAAAACCACTTCTTCAGTTCCTCCATTCTGATCTACTACAACTCTTACGTTTAGGTTAGTACCTAATCCTGTAAAAGCAAATTGAAAGTTTTGAAGTGTTGAAGTTAAGAAAGCTCCTGCAGGGTCAGCGATTCCGTTAAGATCTGCATCTTGGCGCATGTGACCGCCTAAGGCATTGTCACCATAAAATGCACCTACTGTTACCCATGCTCCACCATCAAAGTTGTATTGAATTAACACTCCGTCAGTTGGTTCAAACCTATCTCCACCGGAGTTATTGCTTACTCCTAGCAGTACGTCAATAGTAAATTGACTTAATCCAGTAGCAATTAAAGGTGAAAGCTCAACAGTTCCTGGAACATTTCCATTGCCACCACCTACGTCCTCTGAGGCCCAGTAAAAATTTCCATTGGCACCTAAAATTGCGTCAGCATGACAGACAGGCTGAGAATTTGTACGAATAAAGAAATCACAGGCAGGACTTAAATCAAACGTGTTAGATGTATATCGTGTGCCTTCGCCATCGCTTTCAAAGCTTTCGCATACCGGGAGTGCAGTTGGGGCATTAACCGTTGGTGTAATGTTAATATTTCGTGTTTGATAATTGCTATTTCCTCCATCGTTCACTTGAAAACGAATGGTACGTGTGGCGATACTCGGATTAATACTATTTGTATTTTGATATTTTACACTGCGCAATACTGTTTGGTATTGAGCCAGAGTTGCACTTCCAGATAAAGAGAGTGTATTA
>CAXBJE010000197.1:0-6336 GCA_963975525.1 uncultured Owenweeksia sp.
CCCGCCACTACTTATACAGTTTTACAACGTTTTTAAGGCATCACAAACCCAATAGGGTTTTGAGGCTACCCTTTATGTATTAAAACCGAACACTGCCTTGTTCGATTTTGAACACCTTCAATTCTCCTGATCATTTCAAAATGCTCATTCTCAAAACACAAAGATGTTGGCCTTTCTATTGAATAACTGGGCTTTAGTTTAGGATGAACCCTTTTAATAGATAAATTTACAGCTAAACCATTTTTGAAAATTGACATGAAAAAACTTAGTATTTTAATTACCTCTCTTGTTTTAGGCTGCATTTCGCTACAAGCACAAACGGCCGATGAAATCATAAAAAGCTACCAGGAAGTTACCGGAGGTGCTGAGGCTTGGAGTAAAGTAAACGGAGTAACCATGAAGGCCAGTGTTAATCAGGGAGGCATGGAGATTCCCATAGAAGTGATAAGGCTAAAAAACGGTAAGCAAATGATAGCCATAAACCTTCAGGGTAAGGAAATAGTGCAAGTGGCGTTTGATGGAGAAGTACTATGGAGCACCAACTTTCAAACAATGAAACCCGAAAAGGCGGATGGTGAAATGACTGCCATGGTGAAAGATCAAATAAACGATTTCCCAGACCCTTTAACCGACTATAAAAAGAAAGGCTATACCGCTGAACTTATTGGAACAGAAACCATGGATGGTGTGGAAACTCATAAAATTAAACTCACCAAAAAACCATTAAACATTGAAGGAAAAGAAGTAGAAAATATTGACTATTTCTATTTTGACAAGGATTCGGGCGTATTAATTGCCCATGAAAGCGAGCAAAAGGTTGGGCCACAAAAGGGATCTGTTGAACAAACCTTTTATAGCGATTATCAGGAAGTAAATGGGCTTTACTTTCCATTTTCAATGACGCGCGGAGTAAAAGGTGGTGGCTCACAGCCTATCCAGTTTTCAGAGATTATTGTTAACCCCGAGGTTGACGAATCCCGATTTTCTTTTCCTGAAGAAGTAGAAGAGATAGAAACTGAGGAGTAATCAAAATCCCAAACCAGAATGAAGAATAAATACAACTTCACAGCACTATTGCTTGCTGTGTGCAGCCTTTCCTTTGCCCAAAACTCCGAAGAGGTCCCCGACCTTTCGGGGAAAGAACTCTTTGGAGATTTGAGGGCACGCCAAATTGGCCCGGCTCTTATGAGCGGGCGCGTAACTGATCTTGAAGCTCACCCCACCAATGCACGTGTAATATACGTTGGCACTGCCGGTGGTGGTGTGTGGAAATCCAATGACGGTGGAGCTACTGTAAATTCCATTTTTGATGATTATCCACAATCCATAGGTTGTGTGGCGGTTGACCCTTCAAAACCCGAAACCGTTTGGGTAGGAACAGGCGAAGTGTGGACACGCAACAGTACCTCCGTTGGAAAAGGACTGTACCGCACCACCGATGGCGGCAATGCATGGGAAAAAATTGAGGGCTTTGACAATTCCGACCGTATTAGCAGTATTGAGATAAACCCCAACAACAGCGATGAAATTTATGTGGGCGTGCTTGGTGCCCTGTGGGGCGATAGCGAAGATCGTGGCGTGTACAAAACGACTGATGGCGGTAAAACCTGGAACAGGATTTTTTACATAGGTCCGGGCACAGGCGCTGCCGATTTGGTGATGGATCAAAACAATCCAAATACCCTCTATGCTTCTATGTGGCAATTCAGACGCACCGGTTGGTCGTTTAATTCTGGTGGCGAAAAAAGCGCCCTTTATAAAACCATCGATGGCGGTAAAACCTGGAATAAAATCCACACTGGTTTTCCTTCCGGGAAACTGGGAAGGATTGCTTTTGCCGTAGCGCCTTCCAACTCCAATATTTTGTACGCCACGGTAGAATCTGAAAAAGATGCCGACAAGGGCCTTTACCGCTCTGAGGATGCCGGCAAAAGCTGGAAACACATGAGCAATGATTTTGAATTGGTGGTGCGTCCGTTCTATTTTTCACGAATTGTGGTTGACCCAAGAAATCCCGATGTGGTGGTAAAAGGCGGACTAAGTGGATCCATAAGTAGAGATGGCGGAAAAACTTTCCGTAATCTGGGAAACATGCACTCTGATATTCACGACATCCTTTTTGATATCAAAGATTCGGACAGGATATATGCCGGTACTGACGGGGGCCTTTACCGCTCTTGGAATGGCGGCACCACCATGGAAATGGTTGAAAACCTTCCCGTATCTCAGTTTTATCATGTGGATGTAGATGAGGCTACACCCTTTAATGTATATGGAGGTTTACAGGATAATGGCTCATGGTATGGCCCCTCTAGTTCACCCGGTGGTGTGGAAGCCCGCGACTGGAACCGTATTGGTTATGGTGATGGTTTCCGCGTTTTGAAGCATCCTACCAAAAACATTATTTACTCTGAAATGCAAGGTGCCGAAAACGTGTGGCGCTATGATGTTAAAAAGAATCAGCAAAAAACGGTACAGCCACTTAAAGTGGAGGGCGACCCTAAATTGCGATTTAACTGGAACGCACCTATTACCACAAGCCATCACAAACCAGACAGGCTGTACATTGGCAGTCAGTTTGTACACATGAGTGATGATATGGGCGATACCTGGAAAAAGATTTCGCCAGACCTTACCACCAATGATAAAAGCAAACAGCAACAAGCTGAGTCTGGTGGCCTTTCCGCAGATAACTCCGGGGCTGAAAACCACACTACCATTTTCACGATTGCAGAATCTCCGCTTGACGAAAATATATTGTGGGTAGGTACTGATGATGGTAATGTGCAGGTAACTACCAATGGCGGAAAAAAGTGGACAAACACCATCAAAAACATTAATGGACTACCCGCCAACACCTGGGTTTACCACATTGAAGCCAGCAACTTTAGTAAGTCTACTGCCTATGCCGTGTTTGATGGCCACACCAAAAACGACATGAACACCTATGTGTATAAAACCACGGATTATGGTAAAACCTGGACATCATTGGCTACTCCCGAAATTGAAGGTTTTGCCCGCAGCTTTCAGGAAGACTTTGAAAATCCCAACCTACTGTTTTTGGGTACTGAACTTGGGCTTTACATCTCTGTAGATGGTGGAAAATCGTGGAAGAAGTTTACGCAGAACTTTCCCGCCACAGCGGTACATTACTTAACGCAAAACAAGGCTACCGGTAGTTTGGTGGCTGGCACCCATGGCCGCGGTATTATCATTATTGATGATGTAGCCATACTTCGCCAAATTACCCCAGAGGTGTTGGTAAAGGAGGTTCACTTTTTTGAGGTGAAGGACAATATGATGATGGAAGAAAGCGGATTTGGTGGCGCCAGTACCGAAACTCAGTTTGTAGGCCCCAACCCTTCCACATTTGCCACTATACCTTATTACCTTAAAAAGCGCCACATCTTCGGAAAGATGACCATGGAAATACAGGATATGGATGGAAATGTGCTTAGTGAATTGTCTCCCGGAAAATCAAAAGGGGTAAATGCCGTAACCTGGTATTACACCAGCAAGCAGCCCAAAGTGGCTAAGGGCAAATCCATTTCTTTTGGTGGGTTTACAGCGCTTCGTGTACCTGCCGGCAAGTATAAGGCTGTCCTCAAAAAAGGGAATGAAACTTTTGAAACCACCATCACTTTGGTAACCGATACTTCATCATTGGTAACAGCTGAAGAGCGAAAGTTGAATTATACAGTTTCTAAGGAGCTGTATGACATGACCGAGCAACTGGCTTACCTGGTTTATGAGATTGACGAAACCATTGCTCTGGCCAAAAAAGTGCAGATGGAAAAACCAGATTCTAAAAAGGTAACTCAGGCGGCCATTGATGCCCTAAACGAACTGAAGAAGGATTTGGTGGTAACTACAGGAGACAACTATGTGGGGCGTGCAGAAAACGAACTACGCGAAAACATACTTGATCTATACGCCAAAATTGCTAACCGCTATGATGCCCCAACTCAGGCAGAATTAGACAACCTAACTGTGCTTAAAGCAGAAATGCAAAAGGCCTGGAACGGGATGCATGCCATCCATGAAAAGCAAATAAAAAGTCTGAACCAGTATTTGGATAAAAACGAAATAGCAAAACTGAAGCTTATGAGTTTTGAGGAATTCAAAAAGAGTTAGACACTTTTCGCCTTAATACAATAAGCCCCTTGGAAGTTGAATTTCAAGGGGCTTTCGTTCTTTTGTTTACCAATCTAATATAGAATGACTAAAAGATTCTTTTTAACGGCATGTATAATATTAGGGATAATCCTCGCTATTTCCGTTTACAAAAACTTCATCCTGATGTCAAACCTGGAGGGGAAGTATGTTTTGGTTAATTACGAAGATGCACATGCTTTCCCAAACTACCCCGACACATTGATTATTGAAAACGATAAGTTTAAATCATACCGCTACGGAAGTGGAAAAATCAAACTACAAACAAGTCTCATAAGAAATTCTTTAGATTTTCAAACGGACAAACCATCTGATATTCTTCCCCACACATGGGCTGAACGTAAATACAATGGTGATATAATAATCATTATGAGCACCGAGGGAGTTTACTACTTCAAGCAATAATAAACCCACGCACCTTATAAAGTATTAAGACTCACCTCAAATCCCACTTGCAGTTCCACCACTCCCTTTCTATGTTGGCACCAATGCGCTCGTAAAAACGTACGACATCAAATGCTGCATTCGCTTAGTCTTCAAAAAAGTGGTTAAATCCATCATAACTACTCTTTTCCAAAGATGAGTAAGAATGCTTTCCTGAAGAACAATGAAAAATTTCGAAGGTATATATCATTTTGGCATTGTTGCCCTCTTGATACTTGTATATGGCACAAGCTATAACACGCTTATTCCCCTCGGCAACTATCAAATCAATAAACGCATAATAATAACCCTTTTCAAAATTCAACTTACCCCAATTCTGCTTTGAGATTAAATGCTCCCACACTGTGGTAAAGGCAATTGTATCACTAAATAAATAGGCAGAACATACTATGAGCGAATCATCAACCATGGAAGCGCTCATCGTAGCTTGCAAAACAGAATATGCAGAACCTTCTTCGGAAAAAACGTTATCAATCACCAAGGAATCTTTGCACTGCCCATAGCTTGAATGCCAAGCGAAGAGAATTGAAATTATTAACAAACATGATCCCTTCATTTTCAAAAAGTGTTTTGCAAAAACCACATTTTTATATCATTAATTATCAGCAAGATATAAATCAATCCTTCTTTGAGGAGTTCAAATCCCACTTACAGTTCCACCACTCCCTTTCTATGTTGGCACCGATGCGCTCATAAAAACGGACGGCATCTGAGTTCCAGTCCAGCACCTGCCAATCCAGACGGTCGGCACCTGCTTTTCGGGCTTCATCGGCTGTGGCGTTTAAAAGCTTCAAGCCTATTCCTCCACCACGCATTTCTGGTTTTACGTATAAATCCTCTAAATAATAACAGCGGCCATTCCAGGTGGAATAACGGGGGTAGTAAAGCGAAATGCCAACAACCACTCCATCCACTTCGGCTACTAAAAAGTCAAAAGCTTTATGGGTTTGCCAGTCTTCCAACAATCGTTTTTCATTATTAATCACCTTTTCGGGAGCCTTTTCAAATTCCGCCAATTCATGTATAAGGCCCATCAAGGCCGGGATGTCTTTCTCTTGTCCTTTACGGATTGTTGCCATTGGGTGTTTTTTTTCTTTATCCGGCTCAAAGTAAGTAAAACAGGAGTTAGTGGGCTACTTTGTAAAATCCACTAGTTTTACAGCACCCGTCCTGAAAGGGTTTCGGAAAAAAAAACATAATGTAGCTAAACGCCATTGCGTGTAGCTAAACGTTAGCTGCAACTTGAATGAACGATAAAAAAGAAAATACGAATTGGACATTTAAAAATGGATGGGGTCGGTTTAAAAAAATTGTTAGCCGACCAGAAAAAGTTGAGTCTATTCAGGAAAAACTTTTGAGTATAGGTTCTGACTTGAATATTGAAGACCAGATGTTTGCCAAAGTTGATAACCGAATGTCTCAGCTGTTTACTTCTATGGCAGATGGAACAACCAATGTCGACTTTTGGGAGAATGGAATGTGTTGGCATTCTTACTCGACTAAAAATTTGGATGGTGTCGCTATGGCAATACACCTATAGAATAAAGAAAGAGCTACGAGTAATTCTATGGAGAACGAAATAACCGAATTGACTTTTCCGACCAGTCTTAAAATGATTGAAAAGAGTAACCAAGATTATATACAATGGCATTGGAACAATCTAATTGTAAGCTTTCCTCTTATTCGGACCATTCAAAAGTAGAATGGGTTTAAAATTAC
>CAXBJE010000198.1:0-6310 GCA_963975525.1 uncultured Owenweeksia sp.
CTCTGAAGAATGTGCAGCATCTGCATACCCTTTAATTTTAGCCAAAGGCTTAAGACCAAGAGAGGCAGCTTTTTCAGCACTCATAAGTACAAGTGCAGCAGCACCATCATTTAGGGTACTGGCATTTGCCGCAGTTACACTACCTGCTTTATCAAATACGGGGCGCAGCTGTGGAATTTTTTCAAAATTTACTTTGGAGTATTCTTCATCATGCTCAAACATGATGGGGTCTCCTTTGCGTTGTGGAACCTCCACGCCAACAACCTCATCCTTAAAATTACCAGCTTCCCACGCCTTAGCGCTTCTGCGGTAACTCTCCATGGCAAATTCATCTTGTTCTTCACGGGTGAAGTTCATATCCTTGGCGCAAAGCTCAGCACAGTTACCCATGTGTACTCCATTATACACATCCATAAGGCCATCGCGCAGCAAACCATCAATTACCTTAATGTCACCTAGCTTCTGTCCATCGCGTCCATTCAGGTAATGAGGCACCATGCTCATGTTTTCCATACCACCGGCAACTACCACATCGGCATCGCCACATTGTATAGCCTGAGCAGCTTGCATTATAGCCTTCATGCCTGAGGCACAAACTTTATTTATTGTAGTACAAGGAACATTTTCGGAAAGGCCAGCACCAAGGGCAGCCTGACGGGCAGGAGCCTGGCCATTATTGGCCTGTAGCACATTACCCATTATTACTTCCTGAACTTCATTGGGGTCAAGGCCTATTTTACTAATGGCACCTTTTATAGCGGCAGAGCCCAATTGGGTAGCCGGAATTTGACAAAGTGTTCCGCCAAAACTTCCAATTGGGGTACGTACGGCAGATACAATTACAACTTCTTTCATCTATGCTAATTTTGTGGTGATAAAATGTTCTTCAATGCCGCGAAAATACAGAAAAATCGAGCGAATTTGCGGGCATAGCGTTTATCGCTATTTTTGAAATCGATACCATCTATGAAGAGCTTACTCCTTTATCTCCAAAATCACCAAACTCGTATTGGTAGCCTTGTGTTATTTACACTCTCCATCGCTTTTGTGGTGTACTTAACCCCTCGCGAAGTAAAGTTTAAATATGAGTTTCAAAAGGGGAAACCATGGCTTTATGAGAACCTTGTGGCTCCCTTTGATTTTCCGGTAATTAAAACTCCTGAAGAGATTGAAGCTGAAAAGGAAAGACTTGACAAGGAAAAAACTCTTTTTCTTAAAGCCAAAGATGATGTACCAGAAAGTGCATTGGCAGGATTTGAATCAGAATTTAATTCTGATTGGAACAAAGCAGCTTTGGGTGAAGATTCTATAGGGAGACCTGGCAGGGATGAAGTATTTACCGAAGCGCTTAAAACCAGACTTGAAGATAAGGGAAAGAAAGTGCTAACTGCTATTTACAAGAAAGGTGTATTAAGGCCATTTGAAAAGGAAGGCCTTACATATGGTGAAGTGCTGCTTACTTCTCAGGGAGTTAGCTCCACGGTTCAATTAACAGATTATTATTCTATAGCTACTGCAACGGAAGCTGTGCGTTCCGCTTTTAAGGATGAGCCTGATTTTGTACGAAGGGTAATTGTTCCATCTTTACTCGATCAGCTTCAATACAATATTGATCTGGATCAAAAAACCACAGATAACTATCTGCAATCACAGATGGAAGGAATTGTCCCTACCAGAGGTGTGGTTTTAGTTGATGAGCTCATTATCTTTAAGGGGAATATTGTAGATGATGAGAAATTTGCAAAACTCAACTCCTTAAAGTTGAGCTATCAGGGCTCGTTTGACAATAAGTTTGGAGTGTACTATTTACTGGCCGGGCAGATTTTGCAGATAGGACTTTTGTTTGCCGTGTTATACATTTTCCTAATGCAGTTCAGAAAGCAATTGATGGAAGACATCACCAAGTTAACCTTCATTTTAATGAACGTGCTGTTTGTGGTACTACTGGTAAGGCTAGTTTTGAGCTTTGGCGTCCAGTACGTTTACCTCGTTCCGTTTACCATTCTCCCTATTACCTTAAAGTCATTTTTTGATACACGCCTTGCATTGTTTGTAAACATGGTGGCTGTGCTCATCTGTGGTATCATGTTGCCCAACAGCTTTGAGTTTATATATCTCCAGTTTATTGCAGGTGTATTTTCAGTAGTATTGGTAAACAACCTTTATAAACGCAGTCAGCTGTTTTTTACTGCGGCCAAGATTATTTTGGTGTACTGCCTTTCTTATTTGGCTATGGCCGTTATTCAAGAGGGGAACCTTCAGCAAATTGACAAACTGAACTTTGCTTTTTTTGCCGGTAACGGCTTCCTTACGTTGATGTCATTCCCATTAATTTACTTCCAGGAAAAAACCTTTGGCTTTGTATCAGATGTAAGCCTTTTAGAACTTAGTGATACTAATAATCCGCTATTGCGGAAGTTGGCACAACAAGCCCCTGGCACTTTTCAGCACAGTATGCAAGTGGCTAATCTGGCGGAAGCTGCAATACTAAAAATACACGGAAATGCACTTTTGGTAAGGACAGGCGCTTTGTATCATGACATTGGGAAGATGAATAATCCCATGTACTTTATTGAGAATCAAACCACCGGGTTTAATCCTCATGATGAGCTTTCTTTTGAAGAAAGTGCCGAAATAATTATTGGGCATGTAAAAGATGGAATCAAACTGGCCAAGAAGAATAACCTGCCTGATGTATTGATTGATTTTATCCGCACACACCATGGTACTTCTACAGTAATGTATTTTTATAAAAAGTACATCAAAAATTTCCCTGAAGAAGAGGTGGACTTACGCAAGTTTACATACCCGGGTCCGAAGCCTTTCAGTAAAGAAACTGCGGCCCTAATGATGGCGGACTCTGTGGAGGCTGCCAGCCGAAGCCTGCCAAAGCCAGATCATGAAAAAATTGATAAACTGGTAGAAGGCATTATCGATCAGCAAATGGAGTCCGGTCAGTTTGAAAATGCAGATATTACCTTACGGGAGATTAAAGAGATTAAGCAAATCTTTAAGAAGATGCTTATGAATATCTATCACGTTAGAGTACAGTATCCGGAATAGGAGGTTGAAGGTTATTAAGTTGAAAGTTATAAGTTCTGCAAGGGGGTGGTTAAGTTTAAATCTTATGCACCAAGTACCCAACTCTGTCACACTGAGCGATAGTCGAAGTGCATTCTGGCCATAAGGGTTTAGCCCTCAAATAAAGTATGTGATAAATTTCATGTGATGTTCGGTCCTCCAGGTTAGTAATTAAGAGGAGCTAAAACCGATACGTTAGCCCCACCCCTTGTTGTCCATTTCCGTTAAAGTAGCTAAGGGAAATTTGATCCAGATGCCTTTGAGCACGCTTCATTTTAGAGTTTCCGGCCAAAGTCATAATACCTCCAATAGCGCTAAGCGGAAGTCCATTAATAGTAAGTGCAAAGCCCAGACTGAAGTTAGGGTCATTTATTTCCAATGCTCCATTTGCATCCGTGTCATAGTGGGCGGTAGATATCATTACTATACCTGTAGCTAACATTAACACTCCAGGTACAAACATGCTCATCCCAATTTTCTTGATGTGGCGGCCACTTTCCATTCTTTCCTGGTAATAGCCAATCTCGCTGGGGTCAATGCGTTGGGCAAAAACTTGCACGTTGAGGATTAATAGAAGCAGTAGTGAAAAAAGACGTGTTTTCATTGGTGCCGCCAAAGTAGGCGAAAGAGGGGAATGCGCAAAATGAAAAAAGCCCAACCATATGGTTGGGCTTTTACTTTAAGGGTGAAAGATGGGTCTCCCCGAAATCCCCAAAGCTTCTTCGGGGACCCGGTTTCAATAGAAAGTACAAGGCATAAAAAAAGCTCCGGGGTTACCGAAGCTTTAGTTCCTAGGGTGAAAGATGGGTCTCGAACCCACGACCTCCTGAACCACAATCAGGCGCTCTAACCAACTGAGCTACAATCACCATTTAAACCGAGTGTGGAATTGCTTCCGAAACGGGGCGCAAATATACACTCATTTTGATTTTGGCAAAAATTTATTTCACCGTTTTCCCCTGTCTTTATCAGAAAGTTTACGGATGAGCTGTCGCTGAAAATCACGCTCAGCATCATGTAGTTTGGCCACCTTTTTTATAGGGAGCACTTTTTGAAATTTTTGGAAGTAATTCTTCCTCAATTCCAACAGTTTAGCCTGCCTTTCCATCTGCTCTTCCATCATTGTTTTTACCTCGCTGTCGGTCATGCTATCAATGTCCGGGCGCTGTCTATCTCGTGGGTGACCCTCTACCTCGGCCCCAAGAATTATTTCAAGTTCCTTACGATATTGATTATACACAGGCCAAAATTTTTGTGCCTCCTCAGGCGTAAGATCTAGTTTTTGGGTAATAAAACTGATGCGCATGGCCTCAATTCTATCCTTCATATCCTGTTTTTCGCGCTCAGGCTGAGCATAACCTACAGTTCCAAAAATCAGGAATATTGCGATTAGCGTGTTTTTATAAATATTCATAATCCAGTGTTTGATCAAAATTGTTGTCGATAAATTCTTCTAATTCGTTTTCTTCAAAAGCATTAAAGCTTATAGCCTCCAAATCTTCTTCGGTAAGCTCATTAACAATCAGGGCTTCTTCCATGGCACTTGCCGGGTACTCCTCCAGTAAATACTCCTCAATTGAGGCATTGGTAAGAGCCACTTCCGTTATTGGAATCACATCGCTTTTGGGTGCTGTGGGGTACAAAATCACTCCAATAATAATTGCGGCTGCAATACCTACTACCCAACTCAGGGTTGCCTTTAGTTTAAAACCTTTGGGTTCTGGCTTTTGCTCTTCATCGGCAATAGCCAGTAAATCCAGCTTTTTTTGGTCAAAGTAACCCTCGGGTACTTTTTGCGGATTTTTCCGTTTGTTAAACTGTTTTAAAAATTCGTCTTCCATTATAATCTTATGATTATTGTTTTTGTCAAAGGTTTAATCCTTGCTCACAAATTCTTTTATTTTCCCTACTGCCAGTGAGTACGAGGCTTTAAGAGCACCAACGGAAGTTCCGGTCACTTCAGCCATGTCCTCGTATTTCATTTCCTCAAAATATTTGAGATTAAAAACCAAACGCTGTTTTTCAGGCAATGATGCAATGGCAGAATGGAGTTTAGCTTCGGCCATTTCACCATCAAAGTAAAGGTCTCCACTAGCGTTGTCGTATTCTACACTTTCGCCATCAGCCCCTACCAGTTGTGATTTTTTGTTTTTACGAATGTGATCCAGGGCCTCGTTGGTTGCAATCCGGTAAAGCCAGGTGTATAGTTTTGAATCTCCCCGAAAGGAATCCATATTCCTCCAAATTTTGATAAAAGTATTTTGGAGAACATCATCTGCATCCTCATGGTGATTTACCATCCTGCGGATATGCCAATACAGCCGCTCGCTAAACGTACTTACGATTAGCTCAAAAGCCACTTTAGACTTATCCTTTTGATTTAATAATTCCAGGATGCGCTCCTCCAACTTTTAATGTTTTGCGAAAGGTATGACGGAAGAAAGAATGGAAGGTTTAATTAATGACAAATTAGAGTAGAAGATGGTTTGTCTCCTCCCAGCCCCCCTCGAGCGGGGATAGCTAAATACCACGATTTCACTCTTGTTAAAAACATAAACTCCTTTATTACCAATTGGCTTCAAAACAAAGCCGTTCTATATCCCCCATTGAGGGGGGGGCAGGGGGGTGACAGAAATCAAAAACGCGGATAAAACTGAGTAAACAGTTTTATCCGCGTTACAATAGGTTCGGGGAGAAATTACTTCCTCCGTATTGCTTTTTTGGCTGCTTCAATAATATTAGCGGTGCTTAAACCATACTTCAACAGTAGGTCTTCAGGTTTTCCGCTTTCGCCAAAAGAATCATTAACGGCAACAAACTCTTGTGGGGTTGGGTGTTTACGGCTCAGTAGTCCACTTACGCTTTCGCCAAGGCCGCCATACATTTGGTGCTCTTCGGCAGTTACCACACAACCTGTTTTTTCTACAGATTTAAGAATGGCTTCCTCATCCAAAGGTTTAATAGTGTGGATGTTTATGATTTCCGCACTTATGTTTTGCTCAGCCAAAGCCTCGCCAGCTTCAATGGCTTTCCATACTAAATGGCCGGTGGCTATAATGGTAACATCCGTTCCTTCATTTAGCATTACTGCTTTGCCTACTTCAAATTTTTGATCTACAGGTGTAAAATTTGGAACTTTTGGACGACCAAAACGCAGGTAAACGGGACCGTTATGTTCTGCAATTGCAAGAGTCGCAGCTTTGGTTTGGTTGTAATCACAAGTGTTGAT
>CAXBJE010000199.1:0-6306 GCA_963975525.1 uncultured Owenweeksia sp.
TGCCTCAACCAGTTTTTGAGTACGGTTCACCTGAAGTTGAGTTACGCGCTGCTGCTCTTTGGCTACGGCTAAAATCTCCTGGTTCAACAATATCTGCAGGTAAAAGCTAGCTACATTAAGACTGATGTCATTTTTAACCTGTTCCAAATTGTACATGCCCGCCAGGTAATCAAGGTTACGCTGCGCGATGGTATTGTACTTACGCCCTCCGCTGTAAAGCACCCAGTTGGAACTAAGGTTAAGATTGGCAGTTTGCCTTTGGCTTTGGCTGATAGTATTTGTTACGGGGTCAATGTTCAAACCAAAATTCCATCCATAGCTGGAATTAAAATTTAGGTTTGGAGCATAATCCCATCGCGCGCCATTTAGGTTGTTTCCGTTGATATCTGCCTGCAAGGCTGCTTGCCTTACCTGAATATTATTTTCACGAGCGTAGGACACACACTCATCTATTGTCCAAACTTTATTAGGGGAGTTTTGCGCTCCGGCCGATAGAAATAAAAGTAATAGGCCCGAGGTAATACCGAGGTGGAATTTCATTAAAAAACGAATTTGAAAAGCTCTAAGTAGCCCCACAAATATAAGGGAAAGAGCGAAGGGGAAAAGTGATTTAGGCGCGTTGTTTTTTGTGCCTGTAAATGGCATATCCCACTACCCCAAGCAGTATATATGGAAAAGCCATCAGGTACATAATTCCGCTGTTGAGCCCATCTGATACTGATGATCCGCTGGCCTGATTGGTTTCGGCTATTGCCTTACACATGGCACACTGCGCCTCTCCCGTAAGGGGAAGTACAACAACAAGGAGGATGAGTAGGAATAACTTTTTCATGCGGGCAAATTTAACTAATAATAGGGCGCCATAAATAGATAAACCAATACACCTGTAATGGCAACATACAACCAAATAGGAAATGTCCACCTCACCACTTTTCGGTGCTTTTTTACATCTCCGCTAAGGCCACGATATATAGCAAACATCGCTAGCGGCAACACTGGCACACTTAATATGATATGTGAAACCAGCACAAAAAAGTACAGGCCTTTTAACCAGCCCTCTCCACCATAAGGGATAGGCTCAGCATTGAGTTTACTAATAACATAAGACACAAGAAAGATTGCTGAGAACCCAAAGGCAGTAAGCATGGCTGTACGGTGAGCCGTGATTTTTTTACCCTTAATAAACCACAGCCCCAACAACAACAATACAGCTGTACTCCCATTTAAAATGGCATGAAATGCAGGCAGGGTAGCGCGATCAATACCCATATCTACTTTAAAAACATCTGGAAACAGGATTAGAGCCGCAACGGCCAGAGGCACCAAAATTGAAAGCACCACGATGATAGGAACAAAAACCTTGTCTTTATTCCCGTTTCCGTAATTATCCTTTACTGCTTTTAAATCTGCACTCATTATTTGTCTTTCTTCTTTTCCTTACTCTCTTTATACTCGTCTACTGAACGCTTTTTTTCATACTCCGCAATCAGTACTTTAATGTCGTCCTTAAGCTCATTAATTTCCACAGGGCTTAAGCCATTGTACACAGCTTTAATATTTCCAAAATCATCTTTACGGCTTCGGATACGGCCTTCCCAGTCTATCAAAACCAGATTCTCGGAATGCAGGAAGCCCCCATCAGCCAGTGAATCGGGCATGGCATTTTGAAAATAATCTGCTGCGGTTTTATAAATCCCGTCTTTATCTCCCGTAAGGAAATACCAGCGACCCGAAGTTACCCCCATTGTACGTTCGTAGGCTTTTAAAACCTCAACAGTATCATGTTCCGGATCAACAGTAAAACTTACTATTCTAAAATCATTAAAGCCTTTAAAACGATCTTGTACCTGCTTTACATTAAAGTTCATGGCGGGGCAGATGCTGGGGCAAGTGGCAAAAAAGAAATTTGCCACGTAAATCTTTCCCATAAGATCATCGCTGCTGATAAGGCTGTCATCCTGAGCTGTAAACTCCCAGGTCGGTATAGCGTAGTAGTTAGTATCAAAAACCTCTTCGCCACTGGCGTCAACAGATTTTACCACTTCTTTGGGGCCAACATACTCCAGAGGAACAAAAAAATTGTCCTCGGCAGTGTAGACCATTGTAAAATAAACTAGAAAGGGCAGTACCAATATTGTTATCAGTACTACCCTTTTAAATGATTTACTCATGCGTGTTATATTTTCATGTACCCACCTTCGGTAAGTACTATGAAAGCCAAATATGGAATAAGGATTAACATAGGAAGTGTGATGGTCCACATAAAGTTTTTGCGCTCAAACTTCAGGTGCATAAACTCTGCAACAATGTAAAAAGCTTTAAGCAGGGTAAGCACAATGAATATGATGTTCAATATTGAGGTGCCTAAGAACTGACCCATCAATACCTCTGGTTTAATAATACCCAAAGCTACCTCAACAGTGGTAACCACTAACAGAATGATAAATACTTTCCATATCCACCATACGCCTTCTGGGCTTTCGTGGTGCTCGCTTGGAAGTTTAGAATGTGCCATAGTATAAAATGCTTTGTTGTTCTTAAAATAATTAAACCAGGTAGAAGAAGGTAAATACGAATACCCAAACCAAATCCACAAAGTGCCAGTACAGACCTACTTTTTCGACCATTTCATAATGACCTCTTTTTTGGTACGTGCCCATAATTACATTAATGAAAATGATAATGTTAATTACCACACCTGAAAATACGTGGAAACCGTGGAAACCTGTTACAAAGAAGAAGAAATCAGCAAAAAGCACATTTCCATATTCATTCTCTGTTAGGTTAGCTCCCTGAATAACATTTGCAGTTTTCATTAACTGCTCTGCTTGCGCACGAGGATAAACTAGTTTCGTTTTACCTGGATCCCTCAATGTTACATCTTTGTTTTCTGCAAAGGCCGCCTGAAGTTGCTCAGTGGTAAAGTGGTAATGTCCGCCATGGGCAGCCTCACCACCAATAATTAGTTCGCTGAGAGTAACTATTTCGCCCTCGGCATCACTCAGGTACAAAACTTCGTTTGTTTCAAGCTGTACGCCTCCTTTGTCTCCGCTAATGAAGTGACTCCACTCCCACGCTTGTGACCCAAGGAAGAAGAAACCTCCGATAATGGTAAGACCCATCCAAAGAACAACACCTTTCTTATTCATTTGATGGCCGGCATTTACAGCCATAACCATAGTAACAGAACTAAGGATAAGAATGAAGGTCATTAATGCCACAAAAAGTAGCGGGGCATCTCCATGAATGAAAGGGAAATGTGTAAACACGTTTTCCGCAACAGGCCAGCTGTTTTCATACTTAAAGCGGTAAAAACCCATTGCCGCAAGAAACCCTGAAAATGACAAGGCATCTGACAATAGGAAAAACCACATCATCATTTTACCATAGTCAGCACCGAAAGGTTGCTTGTCTCCACCCCATAAGGGCTTTGCTTCGTGTTCAATAGTAGCTCCGTTAGCCATTGTTTAAAATTTTTGCAAGTTTAGCGAATAAATACCAAAAAGCAGAACAAATAAATCCATAGAATATCAAGGAAATGCCAGTAAATACAGCTTAACTCCAAACCGAGATGATTCTCTTTGGTGTAAGCATTTTTGGTTGCTCTGATAAAAGTTACGATCAAAACTATTATACCTGATATTACATGAAGCCAGTGCAAACCCGTTAGCACATATACCCATGATACGGCTGTATTGCTGTTTTCTCCTGTAAAATAATATCCATTATCAATAAGTTGCTGCCAGCCAAGTGCCTGCAGAACGGCAAATGCAATTCCCATTAGCAGGGCTATACCTACCCCAGTTTTTACCTGATCAACATTTCCGGTTTTGGCAGAGCGCCTGGCCCAAACCAAGGCAAAACTGGCCAATACAATTGCCACAGTAGCGTAGGTAAACATCTGGGGTAACCCAAACTGCAGCCATCGGCTTTCGGCCATTAAAGCGGAGCGGCTTACAACATATCCACTGGTAAGCCCAGCAAATGTCATTACAATACTGGTAAGCCCAATCCAAAGCAAGGGCTTGCGTACTTTTCGTTTTTGTTCTGGAAAGAGTTCGGCCACTATTAAATTAGTTTATCAACAACATAAATCAACTGAACAACCGGCAAGTAAATAATACTGGCAAACATCAATGCCCTGGCGTCCTTATCCTCTCTGGTTCTAAATAGCTTAATGGCTTTTGCCACAAAAAAGATTCCCGCAATTAATATGATTGCTGCGGCAACGGGCCCAAGCGTTAAACTACCTGTAATTCCAAAGAAGGGTAGCAATGACACAGGAACCGTGAAAATGGCATAGATTAGAATATTAATGGCTGACTTGGTATCCTTTTTACCGGAGGGTAAAAGCACATAACCTGCCTTTTTATACTCTCCATCAGCTATCCAGGCTATGGCCCAAAAGTGCGCAAACTGCCATAAAAACTGCATGGCAAACAAAGTTCCTGGTTCAATATCAAAATCATTGGTTGCCGCTACCCAACCCAACAAAGCCGGGATTGCCCCTGGCAAAGCACCAACAAATACGGCAATAGGGCCAACAGCTTTTAACGGTGTATAAACCAACACATACATGAAAAGTGCAAATGCACCAAAACCAACGGTTAATGGATTTATCAGATACAACAACCACAAACCTGCAAATGCCATAAGGGTGCAGGCTACCATGGCTTCAAAAACACTTAGAGTGCCTGTAGGTAAAGGCCTGTTCATGGTGCGTTTCATAAGGGCATCCCTATCGCGCTCAATAACCTGATTAAAGCCGTTTGCTGCGCCTACAACTAAGTAACCACCAATGGCTAAAAACAAAATATCTTTAAGAGAATAGGATTGGGCACCGAGAAGATATCCTGCCACAGCAGAATATACCACGCTTAAATTCAGGCGGGCTTTTGTAAGAGCCATTACGCCCTTTGCCTTTAGAGCTAAAGAAATACTACCAGATTCTAATTCCTGAAATTTTTCCAATACGCAGGGTTTCGGTCGGCAAATTTACTATCCTGCAAGGGTGTTTGCAAAATAGATTGATTCTATCTTACGGTTACTTTTTCTTTACTATAAACCACGGGTTTAACAAATCCTCTTTGTTATACACCACTGGGGTCTTTCCATCTGCCTTGTAAATATCAAAGCCTGCCTGACGAACAATACCATGCCCCGCTGCCGTGTCCCACTCCATGGTAGGGGCAAACCGTGGGTAAACATCAGCACTACCTTCTGCAACCATGCAAATTTTAAGGCTGCTTCCCTTTGAAATTATCTCCGCGTTGGGATGCTCTTTTTTTATACCCTCAAAATACTCAGCTGTTTCCGGGCTCATATGGGAGCGACTGCCCACCATGGTAAACGGCCTTGTTTGATGTTGCGGCAGAGAAATACCTTTTTCAATGAAACCCTCTACATCCACACCGCTATCCATGTTGGCGGCATTATCCACCTTATAAGCACCGATACCATTGCAACCAAAGTAAAGGGTTTCGCTTACCGGCACATATATAACCCCCATGGTAGGAGTACCATTTTCAACCAACGCAATGTTAACTGTAAACTCTCCATTTCTTTTAATGAATTCCTTGGTACCATCTAATGGATCAACCACCCATAGTGCTTCCCAAGCTGATCTTTCTGAAAACGGAATACTTCTACCCTCTTCACTAAGCACAGGAACCTTTGTATCCTTTAGACCATCCATAATAACAAGATGCGCCCTTTTGTCGGCTTCGGTAAGTGGCGATCGGTCGTCCTTAAACTCTACTTCCACTTTACCTTCGTAAACCTTTAAAATTTCCTTACCCGCTTTAATGGAGGCAACAATGGCACTTTGAAGCAGTGCTTTATAATCTGAAGTATTCATTGGTGATTTTTATAAAAAAGAAAACCCCTACCAAGTGCAGGGGTTTATACTATTAAATTGACAATATGCTTACTGCAACTTTGCGTTGATAGGCATGGTAAAGCTCATCCTTACTGGCTTACCTCTTTGCTTTGCAGGTGTCATCTTTGGTAATTTCTTAATAACTCTTACTGCTTCATCGTCCAACAACTTATCCACACCACGAGCTACATCAACATTACTTATAGAACCGTCTTTTTCAATAACAAAACTTACATATACCTTACCTTGAATTCCCATTTGGCGAGCCATTTCAGGAAATACAAAATATTGGTTTACGTGCTTGGTAATTTGCTCTTGAAAGCATTGAGTCTCTTCTGATTTAGGAACATTTTCACAACCAGGGAAAACAGGTTTGTTCTCAACTACCGCAAAATTCAGAATTTCATCAGATACCTCTTCCTCCATTT